>NZ_JBSGUW010000004.1:215370-230679 GCF_053608125.1 Isoptericola sp. NPDC055063
GTTCTCCGCCGCTTCTTCCGACCCCGCCTACAGCGGTGTCTTTGCTCTCTTCTCCCCCGAGTAGAGCCGATCCCCCCCCCCCCCCCCCCCCCCACGACGAGGTCAGCGGAGGCCGAGCTTGCGCGTGCACGCCGGCCACTGGCCCCAGCCCGCGCGGTCCTGCAGGATCTGCGCCCGCTTGGTCTGCTCGGCGCGGCCGTGGCGGTGCGGCAGGCCCGTGCCGCCGACCGCGCGCCACGTGCGGCTCGTGAACTGGTAGAGGCCGTAGTACCCGTTGCCCGTGTTGGCGCGCGGGTTGCCGCCCGACTCGCAGCGGCCGAGCTGGCCCCAGACGTTGCGCGTCGTGAGACGGGTCGCCGCGACCCAGCCGGTGCGGCCGCCGGGCAGGCGCACCTTGACCCGGTTGACGTCGCGGCCGGTGGTGCGAGCCAAGCGCTTCACGGTGGTGCCGAGGCGCACGTGCTTGATCACCTTGGAACGGCTGCTCATGCCCTTGCGGATCGCGACGGCCTTCTTCGTGTAGCGGGTGCCGGTCACGTCCGCGAGCGGGACCGACGTGAGCGCGGACTTGGGCGCCCAGCCGACCCGGCCGGCGGGGGTGCGGACCTTGAGGCGGTACCGGCCGCGCTCGATGACGCGCACCTTCGTGCCGTCGTCGGGGCGGGCGACGGTGCGCGACCTGCTCGAGGGCGTCTTCGTCAGCCGAGCCCGGTCCGCCTTGACCCAGCGGACGCCCAGGGCGCGGGTGGTCGTGGAGGCGGAGGCTGCGGTCGTGGTGGTGGCGGCGGTCGCGGGGGCGGCCGCGGCGGGCACCACCAGGGCAGAGGTGACGAGCGCGCCGGCGACTGCGGCCACGACGGAGCGTCGTGCGGTGGATCGAGGCATGCGTACCAGGGAACGATGTCACGAACGGATAACAAAGCCGGTGCGCGAACGGTCACACGCTCTTCACCGGATGCCGATGCCATTCCCGGTCAAACGCCGAGGTGCCGCGCGTTCCGCGCGCATCCGGCTTTGGCGGACATGCCCGACCCCGGGCCTCCCGGGCTGCGGAGGCCGGGCTCTCCGGACCCCGGCCGCGCGGTGCGAGACTGTCGCCCGTGCCCGCCGACCCCACCCCCGCGCCCGAGCAGCACCCCCTGCTCGACGTGCTCACCGCGCACGGCGCGCGGGCCGACCGGCTGACGCACGTGCGCACGTTCCCGGCCCGCGAGGGGATCACCGTGGACTGGCCCGCCTGGGCCGACCCGGGCGTGGTCGAGGGCTACCGCGCGCTGGGCGTCGCGCGCCCGTGGGCGCACCAGGTCGAGGCCGCCGACGCCGCATGGGCCGGGCGGCACGTCGCGCTCGCGACGTCGACCGGGTCGGGCAAGTCGCTGGCGTTCTGGCTGCCCGCGCTCACCGCGGTGCGCCGCGCCGCCCCCGCCACCGTGCTGTACCTCTCCCCCACCAAGGCCCTCGCGGCGGACCAGCTCGTCGGGCTGGAGCGGCTCGTCGGCGCGATCCCCGACGGCGCCCCGCGCCCCCGCGTCGCGACCTGCGACGGCGACACTCCCACGGAGGAGCGCCGCTGGGTGACCGAGCACGCGGACGTCGTGCTCACCAACCCCGACTTCCTGCACTTCTCGATGCTGCCCGGCCACCGCCGCTGGGCCCGGCTGCTGCGGGGGCTGCGCTACGTCGTCGTCGACGAGGGGCACGCGTACCGCGGCGTCTTCGGCGCGCACGTGTCGCTGGTGCTGCGGCGGCTCGCGCGCCTCGCCGCCCACTACCGACCCTCGGACCGGCTGGCCCCGGCGGACGCCACGGCGTCCGCGGGCCCGGTGTTCGTCGTGGCGAGCGCGACGACGGCCGAGCCGGCGGTGAGCACGGCGCGGCTGGCCGGCGTGCCGTTCGACGACGTCGTGGCCGTCACCGCCGACTCCTCGCCGGCCGGCCGGCGCACGTTCGCGCTGTGGCAGCCGCCGGAGGTGGCCGCCTTCGACCGCTCCCGCGCCACGGGCGAGGCGCCCACGCACGAGGACGACCCGTGGGCCCTGCCCGACCCCCTCGACCCCGCGCACACCGAGCAGGAGGCCGACGCCGTCCTCACGACGCGCGGCGCCGCCGAGCACCCGCGCCGGTCGGCGACGGCCGAGACGGCGGACCTGCTCGCCGACCTCACCGCCTCCGGTGCGCGCACGCTCGCGTTCACCCGGTCGCGCCGCGGCGCCGAGTCGGTGGCGCAGCAGGCGCGCGACCACCTGCGGCCCGTGGCCGCGGGGCTGGACGCCCGGGTGGCGAGCTACCGCGGCGGCTACCTTCCCGAGGAGCGCCGCGCCCTCGAGGAGGCCCTGCGCACGGGCGAGCTGCGCGGGCTGGCCACGACCAACGCGCTCGAGCTGGGCGTCGACATCTCCGGGCTCGACGCCGTGCTCGTCGCCGGCTGGCCCGGCACCCGCGTGTCCCTGTGGCAGCAGGCGGGGCGCGCCGGGCGGGCCGGGGCGGAAGGACTGGTCGCCTTCGTCGCGCGCGAGGACCCGCTGGACACCTACCTCGTGACGCACCCCGAGGCCGTGTTCGACGCCGCGCTCGAGGCCACCGTCTTCGACCCGTCGAACCCGCACGTGCTCGCCCCCCAGCTGTGCGCCGCCGCCCAGGAGGTGCCGCTGCGGGCCGAGGACCTGGACGCCTTCGGCGACCCCGCCGCCGTGCGCGACGTGCTCGACGTGCTCGTCGCGCGCGGCGCCCTGCGGCGCCGACCCTCCGGCTGGTACTGGACGCACGCGCAGCCCGCGTCGGGGATGGCGGACCTGCGCGGCTCCGGCGGGCGCCCCGTCCGCGTCGTGGAGGCGACCACCGGGCGGCTGCTCGGCACCGTGGACGCCGGGTCGGCGGACGGGCAGGTGCACGACGGGGCCGTGTACGTGCACCAGGGCGCGACGTTCGTCGTGGACCACCTGGACCTGGAGGACCATGTGGCGCTCGTCGTGCGCAAGGACGTGGAGCACGGCACGTGGTCGCGCGAGGTCATGGAGATCGCGATCGACGAGGGGGGCCACCGGCCCCTCGAAGGTCGCGACTGGGGTCCCGTGCGGTGGGGCCTCGGCCCCGTGGAGGTGACGAGCCAGGTGGTCAGCTTCCAGCGCCGCCGCCTGCCGGACATGCAGGTGCTCGGCACCGAGGCGCTCGACCTGCCGTCCCGGACGCTGTCCACCACCGCGGTCTGGTGGTCGGTGCCCGACTTCGTGCTGCGTGCGGCCGGCGTCTCCCCCGACGAGACGCCCGGCGCGCTGCACGCCGCGGAGCACGCGTCGATCGGGCTGCTGCCGCTGCTGGCCACGTGCGACCGCTGGGACCTGGGCGGCGTGTCCACGGAGCTGCACCCCGACACCGGCGAGGCCACCGTCTTCGTCTACGACGCGTACCCGGGCGGGGCGGGCTTCGCCGAGCGCGGGTACGCGCTCGGGGCCCGCTGGCTGGCCGCCACCCGCGACGCGATCGTCGCCTGCTCCTGCGCCGACGGCTGCCCCGCGTGCGTGCAGTCCCCGAAGTGCGGCAGCGACAACGCCCCGCTCGACAAGGCCGCCGCCGTCCGCCTGCTCGACGCCGTGCTCGCCCACGCCCCGGCTCAGCGGCCGGAGACGGCCTCCGCCTGACCGCCGCCCGCCGGCGTCACCCCGCGGGCGTCACCCCGAGGCGCTCGAGACGCAGGCCGCCGGACGCCGGGCCCACGCGCAGCACGACGTCGCCGGCCGGCAGGTCGGCGGTACCCCGCCAGACGCCGTCGGCCCATGCCCCGGCGACCTCGGTCTCTCCCGCCCGGACGTCGAGCGCGGTGGGCCGGCCGCCCTCGTCGGACGCGTGGACCGCGACCTCGTGCGCCCCGCCCGCGGCGGGGCGCACCGTGAACGCGACCCACTCCCCCGGCCCGAGCTCGGCCGTGAACCGTCCCGCGCGGGCCCGCTCGGCCGGGTCCGGCGCGAACGGGTTCGCGACGCCGTCGCCGCCCTCGTACCGGAGTGTCACCGCGTCCGAGGGCCGCAGACCCTCGAGCGGCCGGGCACCCTCGGTCGCGTAGGCCATCCCCTGCGCGCCCTGGTCGAACGCGTACGCCGGCAGCGCGACCGGCGGCCGGCGCAGGAGCGCCGCCACGACCTCGTCGTGCCACTCGCACCGCTCCAGCGCCATCGCGCCGAGCAGTGCCTCGAGGGTGCACCACGCGTCGTCCGGCCCGGGGCGCGGGCCGTCGCCGCGGACGTACGCCTGGACGTCGGCCCAGCCGGGCGGGGGCACGACGACGGCCGGCGAATGGGCGTTGTCGACCTTCTTCCAGGTCCAGAAGTTCCAGCCGATCCCCTCCGCCTCGTACAGCCCGAACGCTGCCGCCAGCCAGTCCGGGGCGTTCTCCCCGCCTTCCCCCATGTAGAGCGGCAGGCCGAGCCGGTCGCGAACCTCGAGGAACCCCGCGATGCCCTCGCGGTCCGGCGGCGACCAGTAGCGGTGGAACTGGACCACCGACGCGTCGTCCCAGACCTCCGTGAAGATCGCCGGGTCGCTCGCCCAGTGCGTGCCCTCGTACATGATCAGGTGGTCCGGGTCGACCTCCCGGATCGCCGCGGTGAGACGGCGGTACAGCGCCACCAGGTCGGCGGCGTGCCGCGGGCCGTGCTCGTCGGGCAGCGGCTCGTTGAGCAGGTCGTACGCGGCGACCGTCGGGTCGTCGGCGTACCTGCGCGCGAGCTCCGTCCACAGCCGGACCGTGAGGTCGGGGTAGCGGGGTTCGGTGAAGAGCTCGGGCCGCCCGCGCGGGGAGTCGTCGATGTTGGTCCCGGTCTGCCCGCCCGGTGCGCCGTGCAGGTCGAGCACGACGTGCAGCCCGTGCGCCTCGCACCACCGCACGCAGCGCTCCACCAGGGCGAACCCGTCCTCGAGGAACCGACCGGCTTCGTCCATCACGACGCGCGAGTTGATCGGCAGGCGCACGTGGTCGAAGCCCTCGGCCGCGATGCGCGCGACGTCCGCCTCCGTGAAGAACGTGTCCCGGAACCGCGCCCAGAACTCCGCCGCACGGTCCGGCCCGACGAGGTCGTCCACCAGGGCCTCGATCTCCCTCGGAGACTGGGCCGGCACGCCGCGCCCCTCGGGCGCCGGCGCGAACCGCCACATGTAGCCCTCGGGCAGCAGCCACGTACCGATCCCGACGCCCCGCGCGAGCGCGGGCGCACCGTCCGCCCCCACGAGTCGCGTGCCGTCCCTGCTCACCCAGCCGACCATCGTCGTTCCCTCTCTCCGAGACTCCTGCGCCGACGCGTCGGCGCCGACAGCTCCCGCCGGGAGGCCCGACCGGACCGTCCCAGCACGCTCTTCGTGGCCGCATAGGCTGCGACCGTGACCACCGAGACGACCTCCCCCGGCCCGGGCGACCCGGCCGGCGACGCCACCGCACGCCCCGAGGGCGTCCAGCAGCGCCGTACGCGGCTGCGCCGGCAGGAGATCCTCGACGTCGCCGCGGCGACGTTCGCGAACCGGGGGTACAACAACGCGTCGCTGGCGGAGATCGCCGACGAGGTCGGGATCTCCGCGCCGGCGATCCTGCACCACTTCCGGTCCAAGGAGGGGCTGCTCACCGAGCTCCTGCGCGCCCGCGACGGCGAGCGCGTCGGCGACGCCGCGGACGGGTCGCGGCCGCGCGGGCTCGCCTTCCTCGACCACCTGGTCGACACCGTCGCGCGGAACGCCGAGCGCCCCGGGATCACGCAGCTCTACACGGTGCTCTCCGCCGAGGCCGTGACCGACGGGCACCCCGCCCAGACGTGGTTCCGGGACCGGTACGTCGGCCTCCGCGCCATGGTGCGGCAAGCTCTCGCCGAGGCCCTGGACGACGGCGAGCTGTCGGCGGGCACGGACCTCGACGAGACGGCCGCGGCGGTCGTCGCCGTCATGGACGGCCTGCAGGTGCAGTGGCTGCTCGACCCCGAGCGGGTGGACATGGTCGCCGTGACCCGGCGCACCATCGCCGCCTTGCTCGCGTCGCTCACCCCTTGATGGCGCCGGTGAGCACCCCCTTGGTGAAGTACCGCTGGGCGAACGGGTAGAGCAGCAGGATCGGCACCGTCGCGACGACGATGACGGCCATCTGCAGCGTCTGCCCCGGCGGCGGCGGCTGGTCCGGCGCCTGGATCGACGTGAGCGCCGACCCCTGGACCACGTACTGGTTCAGCACCACCTGGATGGGCCACTTCGCGGTGTCGTTGATGTAGATCATCGCGTTGAAGAAGGAGTTCCAGTACCCGACCGCGTAGAAGAGCGCGATGACGGCGAGCACGGCCTTCGACAGCGGCAGCACGATCTGCCCGAAGATGCGCCACTCGCTCGCGCCGTCCAGACGGGCGGACTCGAGCAGCTCCTCCGGCAGCCCCATAAAGAAGTTCCGGACCACGACCATGTTAAACGCCGAGATCAGCCCCGGGATGATCAGCGCCCAGTACGAGTCGAGCAGGCCGAGCGACCGCACCAGCAGGTAGTTCGGGATGATTCCGGCCCCGAACAGCATGGTGCAGAGCACGAGGACCAGCACGGCCCTCGACCCCGGCACCCGCCGGGTGCGCGTCAGGCCGTACGCCAGGGTGGTCGTGAAGAGCATGGACAGCGCCGTGCCGACGATCGTCACGAACGCGGACACCAGCAGCGCACGCGTCACGACGCCCCCGCCGAGGATCGACCGGTACGCGTCCAGGGAGAACGACGTCGGGAACATCCCGCCCTCGGCCGCCGCTGCCCGGGACGCGAAGCTCATCGCGATGACGTACACGAACGGGTACAGCATCACGAGCACGATGAACGCGATGGCGACGCCCTTCGCCACCTGGACCCCCGGCGAGGGGCGCCCCATCCAGGGCGGTCGGCGCGGGTCGGGCGGCCGCCGGGTCGCCGGCGGACGGGACGGGGCGGCCGTGGAGGTCGTGGTCATCAGAAGAGTCCTTCCGTGCCGAGGCGCTTGGCGAACCGGTTCGCCCCGATGACGAGGATCGTGCCGATCACGCCCTTGAAGAGGCCGGCGGCGGTGGACAGCCCCCAGTCGCCCCCGGCGATCCCGCGGTAGTACACGAACGTGTCGAGCACCTCGGCCGCGTCGGAGCCGACGGCGGGCTGCTGCAGCAGGAGCTGCTCGAAGCCCACGGTGAGCACGTTGCCGATGGTGAGGATGAGCAGCAGCGTGATCACCGGCACCAGGCCGGGAAGCGTGATGTGCCACGTGCGCCGGAAGGAGCCTGCGCCGTCGACGGCGGCGGCCTCGTACCGCTCGTTGGGGATGGCGCTGATCGCGGCGAAGAAGATGATGGTGCCCCAGCCGATGTCCTTCCAGATCACCTGGGACGTGACGAGCGCCTTGAACGTGTCCGGGTCGCCCATGATGTTGACCCCGTCGATCCCGATGGCGGAGAACAGCTCCGCGACCGGTCCGGCCCCGCCGAGCACCTGCTGCCAGATCGCGATGACGATCACCCACGAGATGAAGTGGGGCAGGTAGACGATCGACTGGACGACCCGCTTGGTGCGGTCGGAGATCAGCGAGTTCAGGAGCAGCGCCAGCAGGATCGGCGCCGGGAACGCGAACACGATCTGCAGCAGCGAGATGACCAGCGTGTTCTGCAGCGCCCGCAGGAACTGCGGGTCGGAGAACATGGCGCTGAAGTTGTCGAGGCCCACCCAGGCGGACCCGCCGATGCCCCAGTACGGCGAGTAGTCCTGGAACGCGACCACGTTGCCGAGCAGCGGCAGGTAGGCGAAGACGAGGAAGAACAGCAGGCCGGGGAGGATGAAGGTGTACATCCACCGTTCGCGCCAGATCCGCGTGCGCAGGGGCGCCTTGTCCCGCCCGGCGGGCGCGGGCGATCCCGCGCCCCGCCGGGGGGTGGCCGTGGCGTCCGGCCGCTCGAGCACCGCCATGTCTCAGGACGCCTTGTCGAGGGCGGCCTGGTACTCGTCGCGGACGGCGTCGCCGCCCGCCTTGCGCCAGGCGTCGCGGTACTCGTCGACGGCGTCGAGGGGCATGCGGCCCGAGACGATGCCGTTGCGGTAGTCGGTGTCGATCTCCGAGAGGCGCGCACCGTTCGAGATGCTTGCCTCGTTGTAGAGGCCGACCACCGGGCTCGGCACCGTCGCGGCGACGAGCGGCTCCACCGACTCCTTGAAGTTGTCGACGAAGTCGAGCGACGTCTGCGGCACGACGAACGACGGCGACTTGAACGCCCCGAGCCACTGCAGCGCGGCGCGGTCGTCGTTCGCGGCCTGGTCGCCCAGGTCGGTCACGGCGTGCCCCTTGCCGAACTCCCAGTTGAACCCCTCCTTGCCGGAGTTGATGAACAGAGCCTCGGTCGAGCCGTCGGGGGCGCGCCAGTAGTTGATGACGTTGAGGAGCTCCGTGAGCCGCTTCGGGTCCTCCGCGGCCTTCGCGGAGATCGCGACCATGCCCCAGTAGCCGGCGTTGCGCTCGACGACGAGGTCGCCGCCGTCGACCGCCGGGGGGACGAAGAGCCGCGGGTCGGCACCCTTCGTCGTGTCCGTGGTGTCCCGCAGGATGCTGGCGCCGAAGAACCCGTTGAACGAGTCGACCGTGATCGCGACCTGGCCGTTCGTGAACATCTCGGCCGCCTTGTTGCCCTGCGTCGCGAGGGCGAGGGCGTCGGGGTGGTAGACCCCCGCCTTCCACAGGTCGTTGTGGTACTTCAGCGCGTCGGCGTAGGCGTCCGTCTCGATGACGTTGACGAGCTTGCCGGCGTCGTCCAGCTGCCACGTGGTGCCGGTGCGGAACATCCACTGCACGACCGACTGGATCTTCCCGTCGAACGCGGCGATGCCCCACAGCTGCTTGCCGTGCACGGACTTGAGCGCCGCGATCTCGGTCATGAGCTCGAGGAACCCCGCCGCGTCGGACGGGATCTCGTCCGCGCCGGTGGCCTCGACAGCATCCCAGCGGATCGCGGGGAAGTTGGTGAGGTACGGGTCCTCGTTCGGGACGCCGAAGATGTGGCCGTTCTTGGACGACGCCGTCCAGGCGTTGGTGGCCACGTTCGCGAGGTTGGGCCACTGCAGGATCTTGTCGCCGGCGAGCACCTCGGTCAGGTCGGCGAAGACTCCGTCGTCGATCGCCTTGGCCGCCACCGCGCTCTGGTCCTGGACGAAGGAGAGGTCGGGCACCTCGCCGGAGGCGATCGTCGTCGCCATCTTCTCGTTGTAGGTGTCGAACGCGACCAGGGTCGGCTTGAACTCGCCGCCGAGGCGCTCGTTCAGGTCCGCCCAGTACTCGTTGTCGGGCGCCTTGCGCGGCGGCGAGCCCCACAGCACCTGGAACGTCGTGACGGCCCCGCCGGCGAGCGGCGCCGCGTCGACCGAGTCGAAGTACTTCTCGATCGGCTGGGTGTAGATGGCCGGCATGCCATCGACGGAGCTCACGATCCCCCCGTCCAGCGCCGGCGGTGCGACGTACGTCGGCGGCTTCAGCGCGACGCTCTCCCGCGGGCTCGGCCGGCCGGCCGCGCCGGAGGAGCAGGAGGTGAGCGCGACCGTCGCGGCGCCCATGCCGGCGAGGGTGAGGAACCCCCGGCGGGTGAGCGGGGACGTGGCCAACGATGACGGGGACGTTCTCATCACTTCTCCTTCGAAGCACACGGGCCGGTGAGTGCGGCAGACGGTAGCGCCGCCTGCCGCAAGTTGTCTAACAGTCGTTAAGCAACTGCTCGCCACCTGCAGCGATACTCGAGACCTGAGCGGGCAGCGACCTCGGCCGGGACGCGACGGTCGTGCGGCCGTCGCGCTCCGATCCAACTTACTTAACGGTCAGTAAGTCGGTACTATAGCGCCACCCGCATCGCCGTCGACGCCGAGAGGACCCCCCTTGAGCACCGCCCCTTACCGTGATCCCGCACTGCCCGTCGCCGCCCGCGTCGACGACCTGCTCGCCCGTATGACGCTGCGGGAGAAGGTCGGACAGATGCTGCAGCTCGACGCGCGCGACGGCGTCGCCGCGGCCGTGGAGGGGCGGCATGCGGGCTCCCTGCTGCACACCTCGCCGGAGAACGTCCGCGAGGCCCACGCGGTCACGGGGCGGAGCCGGCTCGGCATCCCGCTGCTCGTCGCGGAGGACTGCATCCACGGGCACTCCTTCTGGGAGGGCGCGACGATCTTCCCCACCCAGCTCGGCATGGCCGCGACCTGGGACGCCCCGCTCCTCGAGCGGGTGGCGCGCGCCACCGCGGTCGAGGTCGCCGCGACGGGCATCCACTGGACCTTCTCCCCCGTCCTGTGCATCGCCCGCGACCTGCGGTGGGGCCGCGTGGACGAGACCTTCGGCGAGGACCCGTACCTCCTCGGCGAGCTGGCCTCCGCGATGGTGCGCGGCTACCAGGGCGACGGCCTCGGCGACCCCACCGGGATCCTCGCCACCGCGAAGCACTTCGCCGGGTACTCCGAGACCCAGGGCGGGCGCGACGCCAGCGAGGCCGACATCTCGCGGCGCAAGCTGCGCTCGTGGTTCCTGCCGCCGTTCGAGCGTGTGGCCCGGGAGGGCTGCGCGACCTTCATGCTCGGCTACCAGTCGATGGACGGCGTGCCCGTCACGGTCAACGGGTGGCTGCTGGACGAGGTGCTGCGCGGCGAGTGGGGGTACACCGGCGCGCTCGTCACGGACTGGGACAACGTGGGGCGGATGGTCTGGGAGCAGCGCATCCAGCCGGACCACGTGCACGCCGCCGCTGCCGCGATCCGCGCCGGGAACGACATCATCATGACGACCCCCGCCTTCTTCGAGGGGGCCCTCGAGGCCGTGGACCGCGGGCTCGTGGACGAGGCCGCGGTGGACGCGGCGGTCCGTCGCATCCTCACCCTGAAGTTCCGCCTCGGCCTGTTCGAGGACCCCCGACGCCCCGACGTCGCGCGCCAGGAGGCCGTGATCGCCTCGGACGCGCACACCGCGGTAAACCTCGAGGCGGCGCGCCGCTCCCTCGTGCTCCTCGCCAACGACGGCACCCTGCCGCTCGAGGGCGGCCCCCGGACCGTCGCGGTCGTGGGACCGAACGCCGACGACGCGCACACCCAGCTCGGCGACTGGGCCGGGGCGTCGGGGCAGGCGGGCTGGCTGCCCGACGGGCATCCGCGCGAGATGACCTCGACGGTGCTCGACGGCCTCCGCGCGCACGTGCCCGACGGGTGGGCGGTGACGCACGCCCGCGGGGCCGACATCGTCACGCTCGAACCCGACCCCGAGGGCGCGCTGTTCCCCGACGGCCAGCCGCGCCCGCCGGTCGTCGCGCCGGCCCCGGTCGACGAGGAGCAGCTCGCCGAGGCCGTGGCCGCGGCCCGCGCCGCGGACGTGGTCGTCGCCGTCGTGGGCGACCGCATCGAGCTGGTCGGCGAGGGCCGCTCCACCGCGACCCTCGAGCTGCTGGGCGGCCAGGTCGCGCTGCTCGACGCGCTCGTGGCGACCGGTGTGCCCGTGGTGGTGGTCGTCGTCGCGTCGAAGCCCCTCGTGCTGCCGCCGTCCGTGGACCGGGCCGCGGCGGTGGTCTGGGCGGCCAACCCGGGCATGCGCGGCGGTCAGGCGGTGGCCGAGCTCCTGCTCGGGCAGATCGAGCCCGAGGGGCGCCTCCCCATCTCCTTCGCCCGGCACGCGGGGCAGCAGCCCACCTACTACAACGTCGTCCGCGGGCAGCACGGCGACCGGTACGCGGACCTGACGCAGCGGCCCGCGTTCGCGTTCGGTGAGGGCCTGAGCTACACCACGGTCGAGTACTCCGACCTGCGCGTCGACGGTTCCGTCCACGGGTTCGACGACGTCGTGTCCGCCCGGGTCACGCTCACCAACACGGGGCAGCGCCCGGTCCGGGAGACCGTGCAGGTGTACGTGAGCGACACCGTCACGTCGGTGACGTGGGCCGCCAAGGAGCTCAAGGCGCACCGCAAGGTCGACCTGGCCCCAGGCGAGTCGGTGGTGGTCGACCTGAAGCTGCCGGTCGCGGACTGCACCCTCGTCGACGCGGAGGGGCGGCGCGTGGTCGAACCCGGCGAGTTCGAGCTCCTCGTGGGCCCGTCGTCCCGCGACGAGGTGCTGCTCCGCGCGCCGTTCGCCGTCAAGGGCTGACCTCTGGGTTCCCGCCGGGGCGCGCCCCGGCGGGAACCGGGCGACCGCACCTCGGGTCCCAGGAGGCCGCCCGGGACCCGAGGCCGGAGGCGACAAAGGCGGGGCCACCGGTTTGTGCGCAACCGCGCTCGCGCGCGGGCCGGCGGAACCTACCATCGTGAGGTGACTACTCAGATCGACCTCGCCGAACGCCGCAGTTCCCGCGAGGAGACGCGTGTGGACCCCGCCAACGCCCGTTCGTGGCTGTTGCTGTCGGCCCTGCGCGACGACATGTTCGACTCCGCCCAGCTCTCCCGGGCGGACCAGGTGATCCTCGACTGCGAGGACGCGGTCGACGACAGCCGCAAGGACGAGGCGCGTCAGAAGGTGCTCGACTGGTTCGCCGGCGGCGGCCGCGCGTGGGTGCGCATCAACGAGCGCGGCTCGGACGCGTGGGCCGACGACGTGCGCCTCCTGCGGGACGCCTCCGGCCTTTCCGGCGTGATGCTCGCCAAGACCGAGTCCCCGGACCAGGTGATCGACACCGTCCAGCGCCTCGGCGGGCACGTCCCCGTGATCCCGCTCGTGGAGTCCGCGCTCGGCATCGAGGACTCCGTCAGCATCGCGCGCGCCCCCGGTGCGTTCCGGCTGGCCTTCGGGTCCGGCGACTACCGTCGTGACACGGGCACCGCCAACGAGTCGCTCGCGATGGCGTACCCGCGCTCGCGCCTCGTCACCGCCAGCCGCATCGGCGGGCTGCCCGGCCCGATCGACGGCCCGACCGTCGGCACCAGCCACGCCCTGCTGCGCGAGCAGTCCGGCGACGGCGTGGCGCTCGGCCTCACCGGCAAGCTCTGCCTGGACCTCGAGACGCCGGCCGTCATCAACGAGTCCTTCAGCCCGTCGTCCGCGGACGTCGCCTGGGCGATCGACTTCCTGGCCGACTTCGAGGCGTCCGGCTCCGTCATCCGGGACGGCTCCGACAAGCCCCGCCTGGCCCGCGCCCGCAAGATCAGCGAGCGAGCCGCGCTGTTCAACGTCAACCCCTCCTGACGTCCCGCGGGCCTGGACCGCCGCTCCACACGCCAGCACC
The DNA here is from genome assembly GCF_053608125.1 of Isoptericola sp. NPDC055063. Classification (NCBI taxonomy): domain Bacteria; kingdom Bacillati; phylum Actinomycetota; class Actinomycetes; order Micrococcales; family Promicromonosporaceae; genus Isoptericola; species Isoptericola sp. NPDC055063. The sequence continues at coordinate 228,564 of NZ_JBSGUW010000004.1, forward strand.
GGCGCCGTCGCGCCTGCCAGGACCTCCGCGGTCCCGGCCGGCGCGACGGTCCCGCCCGCGACGACCGACGCCACGCGGTCCGGCTCCGCGATCGGGAGCCCGCCCGCTCTCCCGACCGCGTCCCCGGCCGACCATCGGGCAGGGCTTGCGGCGGTCACCCCGTCTGCCGGCCCGGCGGCCAGGCCCGCCGGATCGTCGGCCGGAGGCCGCGGCCCGGCCCGGGCCCCTGCGACCGCGTCCCCGAGCGCGTCGGCCCACGGGCCCGCGGCCGCCCCGAGCGGAGTCCGTGAGACCCGCACGCCGAGCGTGCCGCCGCCCTCCGGGACGCACGCCACCAGCTCTCCACCGTTGCGACGCACCGCCTCGGCGGCCGTCGCGCAGGGGTCGGCGCCCTGCCGCCATGCCGTCGCCCCCGCCAGGGCGGCGAGGTCCGCCGTCGCTTGGGCCGAGCCCCGTGCACGCTGCGCGGACCCCAGCGCCCCGACGGCCAGCGCCAGCAGCACCAGTACCGCGGCGACCGCGAGCACCAGCACGGTGCCCGCGCCACGTTCCCTGCCGCCGGCCGGGGTCACGGCTCCACCCAGGCGGTCGCGTCACCCGACGCACGCACCGGCGCCCCCGCGAACCAGCCGCCGACCACGGGCCGCGTGACCGTCACGCGCACCCAGGCGTCGTCGCGGGTCACGGTGAGAGCGGCATCCGTGCCGCCCACCTGCGCCACCGCCTGCCGGGCCGCGGCGTCGTCCTCCCCGATCGCATAGGCGCGAGCCCCCGCCCGGGCCGCGTCCAGGGCACGCATCTGTGCCGTGGACGCGGCCGCGAGGCTGAGCACCGCGACCAGGAGGAGCACCACGACCGGCAGCCCGACGGCGAGCTCCGCCGTCACCGCGCCCCGCTGCCCGTCGCCCCGGCGCCGTCCGCCACCGGGGTTCCGGGCGGCTCCTGACCTGCGGCGCCGACTCATCCGATCGACAGCGCCGAGCTGATGATGCCCTCCAGCAGGCCCTTCACCATGCCGCTCTTGAGCACCGCGATGAGCAGGCCGGCGAACCCGACCGCCGCGACCGTGGCGACGGCGTACTCGGCGGTGGCGAGCCCGGCCTCCGGGTCGCGCGGCTCTGCAGCCCCGACGCCCGGCGACCCGCCGCCGTCCGGCCCGTCCGCGAGCCCGACCTCCTCCTGCCCGACCTCCGCGTGCCGGACGCTCTCGTGCCCGATGTTCTCCTGCTCGGTGTTCCCGTCGTCGTCCCTCATGTCTCCTCCGTGATCTCTCGATGACCGGCCGGGGTCCCGTGCCGGTCGTGACGCGCCGGCCCGGACGGGCCGCCGCGGTAGCCCGGGGCGCACCCGGGAGTCATGGCCCGGGGTCACCCGGACAGCAGGTCGATGCCGAGCGCCAGGAGCACGGGCACCAGCCCGATCAGCACGAACGCGGGCAGGAAGCACGCCCCGAGCGGCAGCACCAGGCGCACCCCGAGGCGGGCCGCCGCCGTCCGGGCGGCCGAGCGGCGCGCGTGCAGCAGCTCCTCCCCCGCCGCCCGCAGCGCACCGGACGGGGACGCGCCGTCGGTCCACGCCCCGCGCAGCGCGCGTGGCACCGGCGCCAGGCGGTCGGTCGCGTGCCGCCACGCGGAGTCCCAGTCGGCGCCGAGGCGGAGCGCGTCGGCGGCGGCCCGGAGCCCCGCGCCGTCCGGCGTCGCGCCGGAGGCCTCGTCCAGCGCAGTCCCCGTCGCGTCGAGGGCGCGCGGGACACCCGCCCCGGAACGCAGCGCGGCACCCAGCAGCTCGAGCAGCACGGCCACGTCCACGGGCGCACCACGCGGACCGCCGTCGGCCTCCGCGGCACGGCGGTCGGTGGGGAGCCGGCGCGCCCGTCTGCGCGTGGCCGACGCGGCGGCCCACCAGGGCACGGCCCCGAGCAGCACGGCCACGGCGACGACCACCGCGACGACCGCGGCAGAGACCGCGGGAGCCCCGACCTGCAGCAGCCCGGTCACGGTGCTTTCCCCCCCACGGGGCGGGGGGGGGCGGAAGGGCAGGCAGGGTCCCCTCTTCTGGCGGCGTGAGGAATCCGGCCGAGGCAAGACCGCACCCTCCCAGCCCCCCCACCCGCGAC
>NZ_JBSGUW010000004.1:230689-285201 GCF_053608125.1 Isoptericola sp. NPDC055063
CCGTGCCACGTCCCGGACAAACACGTCCACGTTTTGGCCCGCTGCGGCGGCTGGGGAATGTACTGGAGGGGCCTCGACTGCCGGCAGCCCGGTCCTTTGGCCGTCTCCCCGGCGGAGCGGGCGGCGGCGACGAGCCGGCCGGTCCACACGTGGCCGGCAGCGAGGAGCATCAGGCCGAGGCAGACCGCCATCGTCCCCGCTCCGCCGTCGAAGGCGGTGGCGAGCGGGTCCGCACCCAGCGCCCACCCGAGCAGCGCGCCGAGCACGGGCAGCCCGGTCAGGACGCGGGCCGTCGACCGAGGCCCGGCCAACGACGCCTCCCGCTCCGCGCGGGACTCCGCCTCGGCCACCAGCGCCCCCGAGACCGCGTCGAGCACCGCCGCCAGCGGGGCCCCGACGTCCCGCGCGAGCACCGCGCCCGCGACCACCGACCGGGCGTGGCCGTCGCCACCGACCACCGGGGCCAGCGCCGCGGGGTCGGGGATCCCGGTGGAGTCCACCGGCACCCCGAGGGCGCGCGACCACGCCGCCGCGGGCGGTGCCCCCGCGCGAAGCAGGGCGATGACCTGCGCCACGGCGACCCGCACCGCCTCCGCTCCGGCCGCCGCGTCACGACGCGGGCGCAGCAGGCCGCCCGTCCGCGCCGACCGCACCGTGACGACCCTCCGGGTGAGCGCGGTCGCCCGCCGTCCGGCGGGGGCCAGGGCGAGCCACGCCGCCAGCGCCACCCACCACCCCGCCGTCAGGCCGGGGTCGGCGCCCCACCCGGGCGTCATGGTGCCCACCGCGCGGCCAGCTCGTCCCAGGCCTCGTCGGGCCGGGGCTCCGTGCCGGGCTCCCAGGCAGCCGCACGGCGCACGACCAGGCCGTGGTCCCCGGCGCGCCCCACGACGCCGATCTCCGCGAGGTACCGGCACCCGCCCCGCCGGCGCAGGTGCAGCACGACGTCCAGCGCCGCCGCCGCCTGCGCGGCCACCGCCTCCCGCGGCATCCCGGCGAGGGCTGCGAGCGCCTCGAGCCGCGCCGGCACCTGCTCGACGGCGTTCGCGTGCATGGTGGCCATGCCGCCGTCGTGCCCGGTGTTCATCGCCAGGAGCAGCTCACGCACCTCGGCGCCGCGGCACTCCCCGACGACGATCCGGTCGGGCCGCATCCGCAGCGCGCCGCGCACCAGCTCGGTGAGTGTCACCTCACCGACGCCCTCGACGTTGGGCCGCCGGGCGGCCAGGGACACGACGTGCCGGTGCCGGGGCGCGAGCTCGCGCGCCTCCTCGACCACGAGGACGCGCTCGTCGGGCGGCACGAGAGACAGCAGGGCGGCGAGCAGCGTGGTCTTGCCGGTGCCCGTGCCACCGGTCACCAGCAGGTTGGCCCGGCCCGTCACGAGGGCGCCCAGCAGCCCTTCCCAGCGCGACGGCAGCGCGCCGCCCGCCACGAGGGTGCGCACGGAGTGCGCCGCCTGCCGCAGCACCCGGAGGGCGATCACCGCGCCGGCCGGGGCGACGGGCTCGACGACGGCGTGCAGGCGGGTGCCGTCGGGCATCCGCGCGTCCACGGTGGGTGCGGCGTCGTCGAGCCGTTGGCCGGCCACGGCGGCCATGCGCACGGCGAGCGCTCGCACGGCGTCCGGGCTGCCCAGATCGAGGTCCACGCGGCTCAGGCCCGCACCGCGGTCCACCCAGACGTCGCGCGGCCCGTTGACGAGGACGTCCGTGACGTCCGGCGCGTCGAGGAGCTCCTGCAGCGGTCCCGCCCCCGTGAGCTCGGCGCGGGCCGCCCGGGTGAGGTCGCTCAGCGCGGCGGAGCCGAAGACCCGGCCCGTGGCCCGCAGCGCCGCCCGCACAGCGGCGTCGTCGACCGGGGTGCCGGCCGCGCCGACGCGGGCCCGCACGTCGTCCAGCAGCGCCCGGTCGACGAGCGGGAGGCCCGCGGTCACGACGTCCTCGCCAGCGCGCCGACCAACGATCCGGCGGCGCGTCCCAGCGGCGCCCGGTGGCCGACCGGGGGCCCGTCGCCGCGGTCGACCGCGGCAGGCAGCCGCGGGTCCCGACGCACCGTGGCCGCCACCCGGAGCCCGAGGGCCTCCTCGAGCGCCGCGGCGTCGACCCGTCCGGGCGCGGGACCGCGGGCGACGAGCCACGGTTCGGGCGCACCGAGGTCGGCGAGCTCGGCGCGCGCCGCGAGCGCCCCCGCCACCCCCGGGGCGCTGCACGGGGTCACCAGGACCACCGCGTCCGCGGCGCCCACGAGCATCCGCGTGCCGGCGGTCCACGCGGCCGGTCGGGGCAGGTCGAGCACCACCGTCTCGCCGCCGCGCAGCAGGCCCGTGCAGACGTCCACCACCACGGCGTCGTCGGGGCGCGCGGGGCGCAGCCGGGTCCCGGAGAGCACCGGCACGGACCGCCAGCGCGGGAGGGCGGCGACGAGTCCCACCCCGTCGACGTCACCGCGGGCCGCGGCGAGCTCGGGCCACCGGGCACCCGCCTCGTCCTCGATCCCGAGCAGCACGTCCGCGCCGGGGCCGGGGAGATCCAGGTCGACCAGCACGGCGCCCTCGCCGTCGCGCCGCAGCGCCTGGGCGAGCGCCGCCGCGAGGACGCTCGCGCCGGCGCCCCCGCAGGCCCCGAGGACGGCGATCGTCCGCCGTCCTCGGGGCGTCGTCCACGGCGGCCGGTCGGCGACCGGCCAGCGGACCGCCGGTCCGGGTGCACCGGGCGCACCGGGCGGGGCCGGCCTCGGGACCGTGGCGGGCGCGGGGCCCGCGTCCGCCACGGGGCGGGGCAGCATGCGTGTGGTGACGTCGTCCATGCGCCCAGGCTGGTCCGGGCCCGGCGACCGTCACGGCGTCACGCGGCGATCTGTGGACGGCGCCGCCCTGGGGGCGGGCTCCCGCCCGCGTCAGACCGCGGCGGCGTCCTCGGCGGCGGCCTTGCCCGCTGCACCCTCGGCCCGGCCGACGGCGTCGTCGGTCGCCTCCCCCATGGTCTCGGCCACGACCTCAGCCTCGGCACCACCGCGTCGCGCGCGCGACCGTTCGGCGCGCAGCGCCGGCAGGAAGCAGAAGACGCCGAGGACGCTGAACCCGCCACCCAGGATCATCGCGACCGGCGTGGACCAGCCCTGCGCCACCCAACCCAGTGCGGGTGAGGCGACGGCGTACGTCGCGAAGGCCACCATCGACGCCAGGGACAGCACGGTGGAACGGTTCTCGCGCCGCGCCTCGCGGTGCAGCAGCGCCTCGTACGACGGACCGGAGCTGCCGTGCAGCCCGTAGGTGATGAGGTACGCGACCACCAGCATCACGGGACCGCCCGTGAGCCCCATCCACACCGCGCCGAGCCCGTTGAGCGCCCGCGACGCCAGCGCGGTCCGCGCCACGCCGAACCGGTGCGACGCGAGCCCGCAGAGGGCGGCACCGAGCGCGAACGTGCCCCAGCCGACCGACGCCACCGGGCCCATGACGGCGCCGGCCTGCGCCTCGCCGCCGAGGAGCTCTGCCATCCGCACCGGCTGCAGGGACTCGAACACGACCATCGCGGTGGACGCGAATAGCTCCACGAGCAGCAGGCCCTGCAGCACCCGGTTGTCGCGGGCGAGCCGCAGGCCCGACGCGATGCTGGCGGGCACCTCGCGGGCCTGCCCGACCACGGAGCGCAGCCCGGCGGCCCAGCGACGGCCCGCGCCCCCGGCGTCGGGAGCCTCCGCGACGGGGCCGCCGTGCCGCGGTGCCTCCCGGATCAGCAGCACGACCATCACGAGATGCACCACGGCCAGCACCACGTACACCGCGTAGGGCAGCGCGAGCGCCGACCAGGCCGTGAACGGGTGCCACCAGACGAGGCCGCCGGAGACGAGCGCGCCGAGCGCGATGGCCGCCCCCAGCACGGTGCCCTGGTGCGCCAGCTCGCGGTCGACGTCGGCCCCAGGCCGCTCGGCGTGCACGGCGTCGACGAACCAGGCCTCGAGCGGCCCGGAGTCCAACGCCCGGAACATGCCCATCAGCGCCGCCGACACGATGAAGCCCCACATCGACTGCGCCACGAGGAACGTCGCCGCCGCGAGGACCTGCGCGGCCGCCGCGACCACGAGCATGGGCCGCCGCCCGACGACGTCGGCGGTGCCGCTGGTGGGCAGCTCGAGCGCGAACACGACGAGCCCGGCGACCGACGCCAGCGTCAGCGTCTGGCTGATGGTCAGGCCGCGCTCGATGGGCAGCAGCGTCGTGACGGAGATGACCAGCCCGACGGGGAACCACCGGGTGGCGGTGAGCAGGAGGAAGACCTTCTGCGGGCTCATGCCTCGCCCTCGCTCTCGCTGTCGTCGGCGGGCTGCCCCGCGGCGTCGGGGACGTCGTCGGAGTTGAGCGGGAACAGGAACCGCCACAGGTGCAGCCGCCGGGCCCGGGGGTCGCCGTCGCCGATGTGCAGGTACTTGTTCACGACGGCCTCGAGCTCCTCCGCCATGTCCCGCGCCTGCTCGGGCGTGACGTCCACCCAGGTGTCGGTCATCCCGGCGACGTCGGTCCACTCCTTGGGCCAGCTGTCCGCGACGTCGAGCCAGTGCGCGTAGTTCGTGTCGAACTGTCGGTGGTAGTCGCGCACCAGCCAGCCGAGGGCGGTCTGTGCGTCCTCGTCCCCGCCGAAGTCGGAGTCGCTCCAGCCGTGGCTCTCGGTGGCCGCCGCCCAGAGCCGCTCCTTGCCGCGCCCCTCCCCTGTGTCGACGACGAGGCCGACCGACTCCATCTTGCGGAGGTGGTAGCTGGTGGCGCCGGTGTTGGTCGACAGCTCGGCGGCGAGCGCCGTGGCCGACGACGGACCCTCCCGGCGCAGCGCGCCGAGCAGCCGGGACCGCAGCGGGTGCGCGAGCACCTTGGCCGCCTCGGCGGTGAGCTCGAGGTGGGTGTACGGGCGTTCCGGCGTCTCGTCCATGCGTGCACGATAACCATGCACAACTCTTCTGCACAAGAGTTGTGCACAAACATTCTGCATGGACGCGGCCGTCGACGCCCCGACCCCTGCGGCTAGGCTCTGGCCCGTGACCGAGCAGGGACCGGGCCCGGATCGAGGTCCGCGCGAGACGTCACCGTCGAGGACGGCGACATCGCGGTCGCGCGTCGCCGCGTTCTTCGACCTCGACAAGACGATCATCGCGACGAGCTCGTCGGCCGCGTTCTCCAAGCCCTTCTACGCCGGCGGCCTCATCACCCGCGGCGACGTGCTCCGCAGCGCCTACGCGCACCTCCTCTTCTACGCGGGCAACGCCGACGCCGACCAGACCGAGCGGATGCGCAAGCACCTGTCCGAGCTCGCGACGGGCTGGGAGGTGAGCAAGGTGCAGCAGATCGTCGCCGAGACGGTGCACGAGCTCATCGACCCCTACGTCTACGCCGAGGCCGTGGACCTCATCGCCGAGCACCACGAGCTGGGGCACGACGTCGTCATCGTCTCCGCGTCGGGGGCCGAGCTCGTCGAGCCGATCGCCACGGTGCTCGGCGCCGACCACGTCATCGCGACGCGGATGGCGGTCGAGGACGGCCGCTACACCGGCGAGATCGAGTTCTACGCCTACGGCGAGCAGAAGGCCGAGGCCGTCGAGGAGCTCGCCGGCCGGCGCGGATACGACCTCGAGCGCAGCTACGCCTACTCCGACTCCGTCACCGACGCGCCGATGCTGGGCGCCGTCGGGCACGGGTTCGCCGTCAACCCGGACAAGACGCTGCGCCGCGTCGCCGCCGAGAACGGCTGGGGCGTGCTCACCTTCTCCCGCCCCGTGGCGCTCCGCTCCGCCCTCCGGCCGCCCGCCGTCGCCCTCGCCGCGGGCGGCGTCGCGGCCGCGGGCGTGGCCGCGTGGCTGCTCCGCCGCTGGTGGGTGCGGCGCCGCGCCTGACCGCTTGCGCCCCCGTCCGGGGTGACGTTCCATGGGTGAAGACAGCCGGACGCAGGACCCACGCACAGGAAGTCCACGGTTGAGGACCCACTCGGCGGGAACGGCCCCGCCCAGTGATCGGATGAAGCGCCTGATACCCGCGTCCGGGCTGGCGGGCGCGGCGCTCGGTCGGACTCGACTCCCGGGCGCCGTCCTCGTGTCTCAGCCCTCGTGTCTCAGCCTTCCCGGCCGCGCCACTCCTCCGCGAGGATCCCGTAGGTGAAGCCGTCGACCCAGCCGAGCTCGGCGTGCCATGAGTCCTGGACGCCGTGCTGCTCGCGCCGCATGCCCACCTTCTCCATCACGCGCCACGACGCGGTGTTGGCGGCGAAGCACCCGGCAGTGACGCGGTGCAGCCCCAGCTCGTCGAACGCGACCTCCAGCAGCCCCCGCGCGATCGCGGTGGCGACGCCGCGGCCCTCGTGGGCCGGGTCGACCAGGTAGCCGAGCGACCCCTCGGCGCCGCGCCACGCGTCGCCCTGCGTCTGCCCCATCCCGTCGCCTACCGAGAGCGACCCCGTCCCGACGACGACGCCGCCCAGCTCGGCGACGGCGCCGTGGTCGGTCGGGTCGTCCGCGGACGCGAGCCAGGCCGCGCGGAACCGGTCCGGGTCCACCTGCGTCCGCAGCAGCCAGCGGGTCACGCCCGGCCGGTTGCGCCAGGTGAGCACCTGGTCCAGGTCGTCGGACGTCGGCGGGCGCAGCACGACGGGGCCGGACCGGCGCGGCCACGTCACCTCGGGGGTCGTCATGGTGCACGTCTACCAGGCCCGACGACGACGGCCCACGGATTTTCGGCCGCAGGGCGCGGACGCCGGGCGGCGAGGGGACCGTTTTGCGAGGAGTGCGGCCGAACCGTGGGACGGCGTGACCCGGGTCACCCGCGAGGTCTAGACTCCCGACCGCGAGGCCCCGCGGGGCCCGTCGTCCCCCGGCCACGACGTGTCGAGCCGGCGGACCGCACCAGAGACGATGCGCACCGGAGGTAAGCGTGCCAGAGAACGAGACCACCGCCCCCAGCCTCGAGAACCTGCTGCACGAGACGCGAGCGTTCCCGCCGAGCCCCGCGTTCGCGGCGGCGGCCAACGCCCAGCCGTCCCTGTACGAGGAGGCGAAGGCCGACCGGCTCGGGTTCTGGGCCGACCAGGCGCGGGAGCTCGTCAGCTGGTCGACGCCGTTCACCCAGACGCTCGACTGGTCCGAGGCGCCGGTGGCGAAGTGGTTCGCCGACGGCACGCTCAACGCCGCGTACAACGCGGTGGACCGGCACGTCGAGGCCGGGCTCGGCGACCGGGTGGCCATCCACTTCGAGGGCGAGCCGGGCGACACGCGCACGGTCACCTACGCGGACCTGCAGGAGGAGGTCTCCCGCGCCGCGAACGCGCTCACGGCGCTCGGCGTCACCCAGGGCGACCGCGTCGTCGTCTACCTGCCGATGCTGGTCGAGTCGGTCGTCGCGATGCTCGCCTGCGCGCGCATCGGCGCCCCGCACTCCGTGGTCTTCGGCGGCTTCTCCGCCGACGCGTTGCGCAGCCGCATCGCCGACGCCGAGGCGAAGCTCGTCATCACGGCGGACGGCGGCTACCGCCGCGGCGCGCCGTCGGCTCTCAAGCCCGCCGTCGACGCGGCGCTCGCGCCCAAGGACGGCGAGCCCGCGACCACCGTCGAGCACGTGCTGGTCGTGCGCCGCACCGAGCAGGACGTCGAGTGGACCGACGGCCGCGACGTCTGGTGGCACGACGCCCTGGAGCAGGCCGACCCGGTCCACGAGCCGGTCGCGGTGGACGCGGAGCACCCGCTGTTCATCCTCTACACGTCGGGCACCACGGGGAAGCCGAAGGGCATCCTGCACACCACGGGCGGCTACCTGACGCAGGCGGCGTACACCCACAAGAACGTCTTCGACCTCAAGGCGGAGAGCGACGTCTACTGGTGCACCGCCGACATCGGCTGGGTCACCGGGCACACGTACGTCGTGTACGGGCCGCTGACCAACGGCGCCACGCAGGTGATCTACGAGGGCACCCCGGACACCCCGCACCGCGGCCGCTGGTGGGAGCTCGTCGAGAAGTACAAGGTCTCGATCCTCTACACCGCTCCCACCGCCATCCGCACCTGCATGAAGTGGGGCGAGGACATCCCCGCCGGCTTCGACCTGTCGAGCCTGCGCGTGCTCGGCTCGGTGGGCGAGCCCATCAACCCGGAGGCGTGGATGTGGTACCGCCGCGTCATCGGCGGCGACACCGCCCCCATCGTCGACACCTGGTGGCAGACGGAGACGGGCTCCATCATGATCAGCCCGCTGCCCGGCGTCACCGCCACGAAGCCCGGCTCGGCGCAGGTCGCGCTGCCCGGCATCGTCGCCGACGTCGTGGACGACGAGGCGCACTCGGTGCCGGACGGCGGCGGCGGGTACCTGGTGCTCTCGGAGCCGTGGCCGTCCATGCTGCGCGGCATCTGGGGCGACCTGCAGCGCTTCGAGGACACCTACTGGTCGCGGTTCGAGGGCCTCTACTTCGCCGGCGACGGCGCGAAGAAGGACGAGGACGGCGACATCTGGCTGCTGGGCCGCGTGGACGACGTCATGAACGTCTCCGGCCACCGCCTGTCCACCACGGAGATCGAGTCGGCCCTCGTCTCGCACGACGTCGTGGCCGAGGCCGCGGTCGTCGGCGCCGCGGACGACACCACCGGCCAGGCCGTGGTCGCGTTCGTCATCCTGCGCGGGGAGCACGCGGAGCGGGCCGCGACGCCGGAGGGCGCCGAGGCGGTCCAGCTCGAGCTGCGCAACCACGTGGCCAAGGAGATCGGCCCGATCGCCAAGCCGCGCCGCATCCTCGTCGTCCCGGAGCTGCCCAAGACCCGGTCCGGCAAGATCATGCGCCGCCTGCTGCGCGACGTCGCCGAGAACCGCACGGTCGGCGACGCGACCACCCTCGCCGACTCCTCGGTGATGGACCTCATCGCCGCCGGCCTGTCCTCGGCGAAGCCCGGTTCGGAGGACTGACCCCGTCGCCGACCAGGCGGTTGTGCACCTTCTGAAGCGTCAGAAGGTGCACAACCGCCTGGTCGGCTCGGTCGGTCCTCGGTGACAATGGGGGCGTGCCTCTCACGCCCGCCCTGTCCTTCGGCCCTCTCGACCCCGCCGCGCAGGACGCCGTGCGCGCGCTCGCCGCGGCGGCGGCCGAGCACGACGGCGTCGCCCCGCTGTCGGAGCAGCCCCTGCTGCGCCTGGGCACGGACGCCGACTGGCTGACCCACGTCGTCGCGCAGGACGGCGACGGCACGACGGTCGGCTACGCCCAGGTCGACCGCGGCGGCGACGACGCGAGCGCGGAGCTCGTCGTGCACCCGGACCACCGCCGGGCCGGCGTGGGCAGCATGCTGCTGCGCACGGTGGAGCGCGACGCGCGCCTGCCGATGTTCTCGGGTGCTCCGGGCCAGCGCGGCAAGCCCCTGCGGGTGTGGGCGCACGGCGCCCTTCCCGCCGCCCGGGGGTTCGCGCAGGCGCGCGGCTACGAGGTGGCCCGCGAGCTGCTCGTGCTGGCGCGCGCGCTCGGTCCCGAGGACGCGGCCCGCGACCTTCCCGAGCTGCCGGGGCTGACGCTGCGCACGGTGCGGCCGGGGGACGACGACGAGGCCTGGGTGCGGCTGAACGCCCGTGCCTTCGCCGACCATCCCGAGCAGGGCCGCCTCACCGTCGACGACCTGCGCGACCGGCAGCGCGAGCCGTGGTTCGACCCCGAGGGCTTCTTCCTCGTCGAGGACGCCGGCGCCCCCGACGCCGCCCCGCTCGCGTACCTGTGGACCAAGGTGGAGACCGGCCCGCTCGACGACGAGGGCGGCACCGGCGAGATCAGGTCCGGGGAGATCTATGCCGTCGGTGTCTCCCCCGAGGCGCAGGGCCGCGGCCTGGGCCGCGCGCTCACCGCCGTCGGGCTGCGCCACCTGGCCCGGGTCGGCTGCGACCGCGCGGTGCTGTACGTGGACGGCGACAACGCGGCCGCGCTGGCCACGTACGCGGGTGCGGGCTTCGAGCGCGCGGCAGCCGACGTCCAGTACGCGCGCCCCGCCGCGCCCGACGAGGCGTAGCACCCCGCGGCCACCCTTGGACACCCGCCGTTCACCCGGCGGTGCCAGGATGGGGGCATGACAGCGTCGCGCCCTCGACCGCCCCGGACCCGCGACGGCCGCGGCCGGAACTCCCCCGCCTCGTCCGACGCCGTCGCGGCCGCCGAGGTGACGGACAGCCGGCCCCGGGCCACCGCCGTCGCGCCGTCGCGCCCGATGGACCCGCAGCTCGCCGCGCACATCGCCGAGCACATCGCGGAGGAGCCCGAGGTCGAGGAGGCCGCGGCGGCCGAGGTCGAGCCCCTGCCCGACGACCGGTTCGCCGAACGCGAGCTGAGCTGGCTCGCGTTCAACGAGCGGGTGCTGGAGCTCGCGGAGGACACGACGCTGCCGCTGCTGGAGCGCGCGCGGTTCCTCGCGATCTTCGCGTCCAACCTGGACGAGTTCTTCATGGTGCGGGTGGCCGGCCTGAAGCGCCGGATCGCCACCGGTATCGCGGTCACCGCGGCGTCGGGCATGAGCCCCCGCCAGGTGCTGGAGTCGATCGGCGACGCGTCGCACCAGCTGATGGCCCGGCACGCGGAGGTGTTCCGCTCCGACGTGCAGCCGGCGCTGGACGCCGAGGGCATCACGATCGTGCACTGGGACGAGCTGGAGGTGCGGGAGCAGGAGCGCCTGCACAAGTTCTTCCGCAAGCAGATCTTCCCGGTGCTGACACCCCTGGCCGTGGACCCGGCGCATCCGTTCCCCTACATCTCGGGGCTGTCGCTGAACCTGGCCGTCGTCGTCGCGAACCCGCTGACCGGCAAGGAGCACTTCGCGCGCGTCAAGGTGCCGCCGCTGCTGCCGCGCTTCATCGCCGTCGACGACCGCGGGCGGCCGTCCGCGCCGACGCCCACGCAGGGCGGCGGCACGCAGACGTCGTTCGTGCCGCTGGAGGAGGTCATCGCCCAGCATCTCGACCACCTGTTCCCGGGCATGGAGGTGCGCGAGAGCCACACGTTCCGCGTCACGCGCAACGAGGACGTGGAGGTCGAGGAGGACGACGCCGAGAACCTCCTGCAGGCGATGGAGAAGGAGCTGCTGCGCCGCCGCTTCGGCCCGCCCGTGCGCCTGGAGCTGGCGCACGGCATCTCGCCGCGCATCCGCGAGCTGCTGGTCCGCGAGCTCGGGGTCGCGGACGAGGAGGTGTACGAGCTGCCCGCGCCGCTCGACCTCACCGGCCTCAACGTCATCGCCGACATCGAGCGCTCGTCGCTGCACTTCCCGCCGTTCGTCCCGACGACGCACCGCCAGCTCGCAGAGGTGGAGTCCGCGACGCCGCGCGACGTGTTCGCCGCGATCCGCGAGCGCGACATCCTGCTGCACCACCCGTACGACTCGTTCTCCACGTCGGTGCAGACGTTCCTCGAGCAGGCCGCGGCCGACCCGGCGGTGCTGGCGATCAAGCAGACGCTGTACCGCACGTCGGGCGACTCCCCCATCGTCGACGCGCTGATCGACGCCGCCGAGGCGGGCAAGCAGGTGCTGGCCCTGGTCGAGATCAAGGCACGGTTCGACGAGCAGGCCAACATCTCCTGGGCGCGCAAGCTCGAGGAGGCGGGCGTGCACGTGGTGTACGGGATCGTGGGCCTCAAGACGCACAGCAAGCTGTCCCTCGTGGTGCGCCAGGAGGCCGACGGGCTGCGGCGGTACTGCCACATCGGCACGGGCAACTACCACCCGAAGACGGCCCGGATGTACACGGACCACGGGCTGCTCACGTGCGACCGCGACGTCGGCCAGGACCTCACGCGCCTGTTCAACCAGCTCTCCGGGTACGCGCCGCAGTCGCGCTTCCACCGCCTGCTGGTGGCGCCGCGCACGGTGCGCTCCGGCCTCATCGAGCGCATCGAGCGCGAGGCGGCCGCCGCCCGGGCGGGCCACGAGGCGTGGGTGCGGATCAAGGTGAACTCCGCCGTGGACGAGGCGACGATCGACGCGCTGTACCGCGCCTCGCAGGCCGGCGTGCACGTCGACCTGGTGGTGCGCGGCATCTGCGCCCTGCGCCCCGGCGTGCCGGGCCTGAGCGAGAACATCCGCGTCCGGTCGATCCTGGGCCGCTTCCTGGAGCACTCGCGCATCTACGCGTTCGCGAACTCCGCGGGCCCGGCGATCGGCGAGGGCCCGGAGTCCGGCCCCGAGGTGTACATCGGCTCGGCGGACCTCATGCACCGCAACCTCGACCGCCGCGTCGAGGCGCTGGTGCGGATCACGGACGAGGGCCAGGTCGCCGAGCTGCTGGAGCTGATGGACCGCTCGATGTCGGACCTCACGTCGACGTGGCACCTGCAGCCCGACGACACCTGGGTGCGGCACGCCGTGGGCCCGGACGGCGAGCCGCTGGAGGACCTGCAGGCGAGCCTCGTGGACCGCCACCGTCGCCGGCCCGAGAGGACCCGGTGAGGGCGGCAGGCGCGCGCCGGTCGGCGGGCGTGGCGGCGTCCCCGCTCGTGAGCAGGCTGGGGGCGACGTCCGTGGAGCACGCGCCGGTCATCGAGTCGGCGGGTGCCCTCGTCTGGCGCGAGCGGGAGGGCCGGCTGCAGGTGCAGCTGGTGCACCGGCCGCGCTACGACGACTGGTCGTGGCCCAAGGGCAAGCTCGAGGCGGGCGAGGCGCTGAACACGACCGCGGCGCGCGAGGTCGCGGAGGAGACCGGAAAGCCCGTGGTCCTGGGCGTGCCGCTGCCCGGCCTGCAGTACCTGACCCCCGAGGGCCGCGTGAAGCGGGTGCACTACTGGGCGGCCCGGCGGGCGACGCGCGCGGACGACGGCGCGGCGCTGACCGCCCGGTACCCGGTGCGGCCGCCGACGCGCGACGAGGTGGACAAGAAGGCGTGGCTCGACGTCGACGCGGCGACGGCGAGGCTGACCCGCGAGGCCGACCGCGGCCCGCTCGAGGCGCTGGTGCAGGCGCACGCGCAGGGCCGGCTCGCCACGCACGCCGTCGTCATCGTGCGGCACGGCAAGGCCCTGGCCCGCGCGGGCTGGCACGGCCCCGAGCAGGACCGCCCGCTGACCCCGACCGGCCACGCCCAGGGCGCGGCGCTCGTGCCGGTGCTCGCGGCGTACGGGGTGACGTCGGTGGTGTCGAGCCGCTGGGAGCGGTGCGCGGCGACCATCGAGCCCTACGTGCGCGCGTCGCACGCCCGGCCGGAGCTGAGCGACCAGCTCGGCGAGGCGGAGCACGAGCGCTCGCCGGCCCGCGTCGCGGCGACCGTGCTCGACCTGCTGGAGTCCGGGCGGTCCTCGGTGCTGTGCACGCACCGCCCCGTGCTCCCGACGGTGCTGGACGTGCTGGGCCAGCACTCGCGCCGCGCGGTGGCGAACGTGCTGCCCTCGCGCGACCCGTTCCTGGAGCCCGGCGACCTGCTCGTGGCGCACGTCGCCGTCACCGGCAAGGGCCCGCGCGTCGTCGCCGTCGAGAAGGTCACGCCGCCCGTCTACTGACCCGCGACGAGCCTGCGGGGCCGCCCTGGCCAGACGCGAGGAGGGCACGCACCGTGGTGACGGTGCGTGCCCTCTCGGCGTGCTGCGGGCCCGACGTCACGTGAGCCAGGGGTGCAGGATCCAGGTCATGATCGCGGCCACGAGGGCGGCGGCGGGGATGGTCAGCACCCAGGCCACGCCGATGTTCTTCGCGACGCCCCACCGCACGGCGGACAGCCGGCGCGTGGCGCCCACGCCCATGATCGCCGAGGTGATCGTGTGGGTCGTGGAGACGGGGGCGTGCAGGATGAACGCGTTGGCGTAGAGCACCAGGGCCGACACGGACTCGGCGACGAAGCCGCGGGCCGGGTCGAGCTCGATGATGCGACGGCCCAGCGTGCGCATGATGCGCCAGCCGCCGGAGTAGGTGCCGAGCGAGATCGCGGCCGCCGCGCCGAGCTTGACCCAGAGCGGGATGCCCGCGTCCGGGTCCGCCCAGCCGACCGTGAGGAGCGCCATGAAGATGACGCCCATCGTCTTCTGCGCGTCCTGGAGACCGTGGCCGAGGGCCATGGCCGCGGCCGAGGCGGTCTGCGCGAGGCGGAACCGGCGCGTCACCTTCGACGGCGCCTTGTTCCGGAAGATCCAGAGCACGGCCACCATGACGACGTAGGCGCCGATGAAGCCGATGAGCGGCGAGAAGACCATCGGCAGCACGACCTTGTCGATGATCGCCTGGCCGTAGATGGGCAGCCCCGCCGCGAGCCCGGCGCCCACCAGACCGCCGATGAGCGAGTGCGTGGACGACGACGGCAGGCCGAACCACCAGGTGATGAGGTTCCAGGCGATGGCGCCGAGCAACGCGCACAGCACCACGATGAGCGCGGTGTGGTTGGACGCGTCCTGCAGGTCGACGATCGACGTCGCGATGGTCTCCGCGACCTCGGTGCCGAGCAGCGCCCCGACGAAGTTCATGACGGCCGCCATGCCCAGCGCGACGCGCGGGGTCAGGGCCCGGGTCGAGACCGAGGTGGCGATCGCGTTGGCCGCGTCGTGGAACCCGTTCGTGTAGTCGAAGCCGAGGGCGATCGCCACGACGAAGACGACGAGAGCCGCCTCCACCGTCAGGACTCCTTGAGGGCGATGGTCTCGACCATGTTCGCGACCCGCTCGAAGGCGTCGGCGCCCTCCTCGAGCATGTCGACGATCTCCTTGAGCTTGATGAGCAGCACCGGGTCGGTGGTGTCGTCGAACAGCTGCGCGATGAGCTCGCGGTGCAGCTTGTCGCCCTGGTTCTCCAGCCGGTTGATCTCGACCCAGTAGTCGGACAGCTGGTCCATGGAGCGCAGGCGCGGCATGGCCTCGGCGGTGAGCTCGGCGCAGCGCTGCAGCACCTGCACCTGCTCGGAGACCCGGATCGGCAGCTCGTCGACCTTGTACAGGACGATGAGGTCGCCGGCCTCCTCCATGGCGTCCATGCAGTCGTCGAGCGCGGAGGCCAGGCCGTAGATGTCGTCCCGGTCGAACGGGGTGACGAACGTCTGGTTCAGGCGCCGCATGATCGAGTGGGCGGCGTCGTCGGCGATGTGCTCGGCCTCGTTGAGCCGACGCACGATCCCTTCGCGCTCCTGCCGTGACGCCCCGAGCAGCTCCGCCAGGAGCGATGCTCCCGTCACGTTGTGCTGTGCGAGGGTCGCCAGCATGTCGAAATAGGTCGTGTCGCGCGGTGTCAGGCGCAGGCGCACGTGTGGCTCCTGAGGTCGAAGACGCTGAGACTCTCACAGACTAGAGGTGGCGATCCTGGCGCGACCAGTTGAACGCGCGCTGAACGCTTCCCCCTGCGGGCTGCGTGAACTCGGGTGAGGTGCGACGCCGGACCGGGAGCGCCTCTCGGCGCGTGGCCGCTCGAAGCGGCTGAAGATGGAGCCCGGGGCTACCGCGGCCCGACGTCGCGCGAACATCGTAAGCCCCGCCGTCGCCGCGTTCCGAACACGCAGGTCACGCCGTGGTCGATCAGCCGAGCGTCCCGGCCCGCCACGAGGCGGCCGCCCGCTCCAGCTCCTCCGCGGTGCGCACGAGGTCGGCGGCCCCGCGGGTCATCCGGGTGGCCCCGTCCGGGTCGGCCACCTCGCGCGCGTCGGCGTCGAAGGCGGCGCCGGTCGCGAGGATGCGGCAGAACGACGCGGCGCGCTCGAGCGCCACGGCCAGGTCCCCGGCGAAGACGCCGGACAGGACGTCGTCCGCGAGCGCCCGCAGGTCCTCGGGAGCGGGCGGGCGCGGCACCCCGGCCACGACCTCGTGCACGGGGGCCGCGTCGACGCCGAGCCGGTACCGCAGGCCCACGGTCCGCGGGTCGCGACGCACCCACTCGCGCAGCACGTACAGCCGCCACAGGGCGCCCGGCAGGGAGACGGCGGCGGCGTCGGACCAGAGGGCGGCGACGACGTCGAGCCCCTCCCGCTCGACGAGGCGGACGAGGCGGTCCACGACGACGGGGTCCTCGGCGGCGCGCGACCGGTGCACGACGGCGCGGGCGGTGGTGTGCGCGACCTCGTCGCGCAGCGCCGGGTCGAGGTCGCCCGGGATCTGCTCCGCGGTCTGCGGGTCGAGCATGGCGGGTCGGCGGTGCCTGCGCGGCTCGGGTGCGTCGTTCACCGGTCCAGTCTCACCCCGCGCCGCCTCGGGGCGTGTCCCGCCTGCTCAGCGCGCCGACACCGCGACCCCGACCTAGCATCGAAGGACGCAGGACTGCCGACCGATCCGAGGACGATCATGACGAGCCCAGCACCTGGTTCCGCGGCGCACAGCGCCCACCGCAAGGCCACGGCCCTCGCCTTCGCGGCGGCCGTCGGCGGCTTCCTCTTCGGGTTCGACTCGTCGGTGATCAACGGCGCCGTCGACGCGATCCAGGGGCAGTTCAGCCTGAGCTCCACCGTGACGGGCCTGGTCGTGGCGATCGCCCTGCTCGGGTGCGCGCTGGGCGCCTGGTCGGGCGGCAAGCTGGCGGACCGGTGGGGCCGCACGCACGTGATGGTGCTGGGCGCCGTGCTGTTCTTCGTCTCGTCGATCCTGTCGGCGATCGCGTGGAGCGCGTGGGACCTCGCGGTCTGGCGGTTCATGGCCGGTGTCGGCATCGGTATCGCCTCGGTGATCGCGCCCGCGTACATCGCGGAGATCGCGCCGGCGGTCATGCGCGGGCGGCTCGGCTCGCTGCAGCAGCTCGCGATCACGGTCGGTATCTTCGCGGCCCTGCTGTCGGACCAGATCCTCGCGACGGCGGCGGGCAGCGCGGCGAACGAGCTGTGGTTCGGCTGGGAGGCCTGGCGCTGGATGTTCCTGGTCGCGGTCATCCCCGCGGCGGTCTACGGGATCCTCGCGATGCGGATGCCGGAGTCGCCCCGCTACCTGGTGACGAAGGGGCGCGACGACGAGGCCCGCACGGTCCTCGCGTCGGTGCTCGGCCCGGACGAGCATCCCGACGACCGGATCTCCGAGATCCATCGCTCGATCGCCACGGACGAGGCGAACTCCGAGCTGGGCACGCTGCGCGGGAACCGCTTCGGGCTGAAGCCGATCGTCTGGGTCGGCATCGTCATGGCGATCTTCCAGCAGTTCGTCGGGATCAACGTGATCTTCTACTACTCGACGACGCTGTGGCAGGCGGTCGGTTTCGACGAGTCGCAGGCCTTCCTGGTCTCGACGATCACGTCGGTCACCAACGTGGCGGTCACGTTCATCGCGATCGCCCTCATCGACAAGGTGGGGCGGCGGCCGCTGCTCCTCGTGGGCTCGGCGGGCATGGCAGTCTCGCTCGGCCTGATGGCGCTGGCGTTCACGCAGGCGACCGGGAGCGGCGACTCGATCACCCTCGGTGCCCCCTGGAACGGCATCGCGCTGGTGTGCGCCAACGCGTTCGTGGTGTTCTTCGGCGCCACGTGGGGCCCGCTGATGTGGGTGCTGCTGGGCGAGATGTTCCCCAACCGCATCCGCGCCGCCGCGCTGGGCGTGGGCGCGGCCGCCAACTGGATCGCGAACTTCGCGATCACCCTGACGTTCCCGCCGATGCTCGCGACGTTCGGCCCGTCCATCCCCTACCTGATGTACGCGGTCTTCGCGGCGCTGTCGTTCTTCTTCGTGCTGGGCAAGATCCCGGAGACGAAGGGCGTCGAGCTCGAGGACATGGCGGGCGAGGCGTTCAAGCGCGCCTGACCCGCGCCTCCACCCACGGGCACCGGCACCGGCCCGTCGCGTCCGCCCTGGACGCGGCGGGCCGCCGTCGTCCCCGTGCTCGGACGCTCCGACCTGGACACTTGCTTGCTGCAAGCACTGCGCGTATGTTTGCACTCTGCAATCAGTCGACCCGTCGGGTCGCACCGCTCCGGCCCTCGGCCCCGAGCACCCTCGCTCCTCTCACAAAGGCCCTGCCATGCCTGTTGCCCGCACCGCGGCCCGCGAGCTCGTGGAGACGCTCGAAGAGCTCTCCCGCGCCCAGCGCGAGGCCGCCATGCGCGTGGCGCGCGACCTGGACCTCCCCCGCGCCGGACTCGGCGCCCTGCACATGCTCACGCGGTGCGGGCGCGTCCAGCTCACGGACGTCGCCGCCAAGCTCCGCGTCGACGTCTCCGTCGCGAGCCGCCAGGTCAGCGCCCTCGTCGACGCCGGCCTCGTGCTCCGCACGGTGGACGACGACGACCGGCGCGTGCGCTACCTCGCCCTGACGGACGCCGGCCGCGACTTCGCGGAGGCGTCCTTCCGCCGTATCGACGACCTCGTCTCCGAAGCCTTCTCCGACTGGTCGGACGAAGACCTCGCCGAGGCCACCTCCCGGATCCGCAGCGTCGCGGCCGCCCTCACCACGACCCATGACCGCGCCCAGGCGCAGGAGGAGATCCCCGCCCGATGAGTCAGTCCCCCAGCCCGGCGCCCGCGGTGCCGGACCTGTCCGCCCCGCCGGCCCCGGCGATGTCCCGCCGCGAGGTGCTCGAGGCCCTCTCGGGCATCCTCCTCGGCGTCTTCGTGTCCCTGCTCGGCTCGACGATCGTCTCGACGTCGCTGCCCCGGATCGTCAACGAGCTCGGCGGCTCCCAGCACTCCTACACATGGGTCGTCACGGCCATGCTGCTGACGATGACGATCTCGACCCCCCTGTGGGGCAAGCTCGCCGACCTCACGAACCGCAAGACCCTCATGCAGATCGCGCTGGCGATCACCGTCGTCTCCGCGGCTGCCGCCGGTCTCTCGCAGAACATCGAGATGCTCATCGGCTTCCGCGCCCTGCAGGGCATCGGCGCGGGCGGCCTCACCGCCCTCGCGACGGTCCTCATGGCCGACATCATCAGCCCGCGCGAGCGGGGCAAGTACATGGGCCTCATGGGCGGCGTCATGGCGGTCGGCCAGATCGGCGGCCCGCTGCTCGGCGGCGTGCTCACCGACTCGTTCGGCTGGCGCTGGTGCTTCTTCGTCGCCGTCCCGTTCGCCATCGTGGCGTTCGTCGTGCTGCAGAAGACGCTGCACCTGCCCACGCGCGAGCAGCGCGCCGTGAAGATCGACTACGCGGGCGCCGTGCTCATCGCCGTCGCCGTCGCGCTGCTGCTCCTGTGGGTCACCTTCGCGGGCGACCAGTTCGAGTGGGCGTCCTGGCAGACCGCGGCCATGGTCGGCGGCGCCGTCGTGGCGCTCGTTGCCGCCGGCTTCGTGGAGCGCGCCGCGGCGGAGCCGATCATCCCGCTGCACCTGTTCAAGAACCGCACGTTCGTGCTCGCGGTGGTCGCGTCCGCCTCCGTCGGCGTCGCCATGTTCGGCACCGCCGTGTTCCTCAGCCAGTACTTCCAGCTGGCCCGCGGCAAGACGCCCACCGAGTCCGGCCTGCTCACCATCCCGATGGTGGTCGGCACGATGCTCGCCGGCATCGTCCTGGGCCGCATCATCTCCAACACCGGCCGCTACAAGGCGATCATGGTGGGCGGCGCCGTCCTCCTGACCGGCTCGCTGTACGGCCTGTCGACCATCGAGGTGGACACGAGCTTCGTCCTCATCTCGGTGTTCCTGTTCGGCCTGGGCCTGTCGGTCGGCGCGCTGATGCAGAACCTGGTGCTGGCCACGCAGAACACGCTCGACGTGCACGAGATGGGCGCCGGCACCTCCGGCGTCGCGTTCTTCCGCTCCCTCGGCGGCGCGATCGGCGTCTCCGCCCTGGGCGCGGTGATGGCCTCGCACATCAAGTCGGACCTGGTCACCGGCCTCGCGAAGCTCGGCATCCCCGCCGACGCCATGGGCGCCGGCTCGGGCGCCGTCCCCGACCTGGCCGCCCTCCCCGCGCCGGTGCAGACCGTCGTCGAGTCCGCCTACTCGGACGGCATCACGACGATCTTCCTGTACGCCGTCCCGATGGCGGTGATCTCGCTGATCGCCGTGCTGTTCATCAAGGAGGTCCCGCTGGGCAAGCGCTCCGGCATCGAGCAGGTGCTCGACGAGGAGAAGGACGCCGCGGCGGCCGCCTCGGCGCCGGCCGCGACCGCCGCCGAGCGGGCCTGACACCGGCGAAAACACCGGACGGGGCCGATTTCACCCGCTGCGGCCCCGTCCGGGCGCAACTTCCCCCGGTGGCGGCGTTCCCGTTTGCCTCGGCGAAGCCTCATGATGGGCGCATGCACGACGCAGCCGCCCCGTCAATGCCAGACCCGGCCACCGACCCGTTCGGTGCTCTCGAACGAGAGATCCGGGTGCTGATCCGTCGCGCCCAGTCGTCCGCGGCCCAGACCGCCCGGCGGGTGCATCCTGAGCTCGAGGCGTCGGCGTACCCGATCCTCGCGCACATCGACTCCCATCCGGGGATCCGTGGCTCCGACCTCGCCGCCCACTTCGGCGTCGGGCGGGCCACGGTCTCCCGACAGCTGAGCCGGCTCGTGGACCTCGGCCTCGTGCACCGCGAGGTCGACCCCGAGGACACGCGCGGCCAGCGCATCACCCTCACCGCCGACGGCGCGGCCCGGTTCGCCCGGGCGCGCGACCGCCGCATCGAGATGTACAAGGACGCGTTCGGCGACTGGGACGAGGCCGACGTCTCGCAGCTCGCGACGCTGCTGCACCGCTACTCGGACGACTTCGTCCGATGGCGCGACACGCGCCCCTGACCCCACCGCCGACGGCGGGCAGACGAACGGCGAGGACCCGACCCGGGTCCTCGCCGTTCCTCGTCCCCGGCGTCAGCCGACGAGCCGCGCGCGGAGCGCGTCGAGCATGGGGGCGTCGCCGCCGTGCGCCAGGAACCAGCCCTGCGCGCCGCCGTCGTGCTCCGCGAGCCGGTCGAGCACCGACTCGATGGCCCACCCCGGCGCGGTCACGAGCTCCGGGGGCAGCTTCGCCAGCAGGTGCGCGTCCGGGACGGCGAGGTTGGCCGTCACCGCCGCGCGCGCCATCACGTCGCGCATGTGCGGGCCGGTGCGCTCGTAGTCGGCGACGACGGCCTCCCGGTCGACGCCGAGCAGCGCGAGCACCAGGGCCACCGTGACGCCCGTGCGGTCCTTGCCGGCCGTGCAGTGCACGAGGACCGGCGCGTCGGCGGTCGCGATCAGCCGTACCGCCTCGACGAGGTGCCCGGCGCCCGGCTCGTCGAGCATCGACACGTACAGGTCCCCCAGGGCGGGAACCACCATGGGCCCGGCCGACGCCGCCATGGCCGTGCCGTTCAGCACCGGCAGCGGAACCACGCGCGCGACGGACGACAGCGGGTGCGCCTCGCCGTTCTCCCCGGGGTCGCGCAGGTCGAGCACGGTGCGCGGGGGCCAGGCGACCCCCTCGGGGGCCCGGTCGCCCGACCGGGGCGCGTCCGAACGCAGCAGCGCCCCGGGCCTCAGGCCCGGGGCGGCGGTCGCGACGTCGCGCAGGTTGACCAGGTGGTCGGGGACGGACGACGGCGCGACGGGCGCCGCGCCGAGCGCGAGGTCGGCGTCGGACATGGGCGTGGCGGGCACGGGCTCGGTCACCTGCCCGACCTTAGCCCCGACCCGCCCGGAGCGCTGCGGGTGGGATCGTGGCCCCATCTCATGGCGGACCAGAGGCCGCGAGCCCACCCGCGACGGCGGGTCGGTCAGGTCTCCGTGGGCTCGAACGACAGGCTCAGCGAGTTCATGCAGAACCGGTCGCCGGTGGGCGTCTGCGGCGCGTCGTCGAAGACGTGCCCCAGGTGCGAGCCGCAGCGCGCGCAGCGCACCTCGGTGCGGAGCATGCCGTGCGACCGGTCCTCCAGCAGCTCCACGCTGTCGCCCGCGAGGGGCGTGTAGAACGACGGCCAGCCGCAGTGCGAGTCGAACTTGGTCTCGCTGCGGAACAGCTCGTGGCCGCACGCGCGACAGCGGTACACGCCCACGCGCTTCTCGTCGAGCAGCTCCCCGGTCCAGGGCCGCTCGGTGCCCGCCTGCCGCAGCACGGCGAACTCCTGCGGGGAGAGCTCCACCTGCCACTGCTCGTCGGGCTTGGTGACTTCGTACGTCATCTGACACCTCCGTCGTGGTCAACCGGGGACGTGCCGTGGGTGTTCCGCGCCGGGGCGTGACGAGCACGCCCCGGAGCGGGACCGGTCAGGCCTGGGGTGCGGAGCCGCCGTGACCCCGGCCGCGGCCGCCGCGGCGACGGCGGCGCGCCGGCGCCGAGCCGTCCGCGCGGACGGCCGACGACCCCGGCGCCTGCGAGCGCTGCCCCTGGCCGCGTCCGCCCTGGACCTGACCACCGTGCGCCTGACCACCGCGCGCCTGAGCACCGTGCGCCTGGCCCCCCTGGGACTGCCCGCCCTGCGGGCGTCCGCCGCGGGACTGACCGCCGTGGCCGCCCTGACCGCCCTGGGCGGGCCGGCCGGAGCCCTTGCGCCGCTGCGGCGCGGGGGCCGCCGGGGCGGGCGGCGCCACGTACGGCGCGACCTCGCCCACGAGGGCGGTGACGGTTGCGTCGCCGGGCACGACCTGCTGGGGGCGGGCGGTGATCTTCGCCTTGCGCGTGAGGTCGCGGACGTCGCCGCGCTGCTCGGGCAGCATGACGGTGACGACGTCACCGCCGGAGCCCGCGCGGGCCGTGCGGCCGGAGCGGTGCAGGTACGCCTTGTGCTCCGCCGGCGGGTCCACGTGCACGACGAGCTCGACGTCGTCGACGTGGATGCCGCGCGCGGCGATGTCCGTGGCCACCAGCACCTTGACGTCGCCGGACGAGAACGCCGCGAGGTTGCGCTCGCGCGCGCCCTGGCCGAGGTTGCCGTGCAGGTCGACCGCCGGCACGCCGGCGCCGGTGAGCTGCTTGGCGAGCTTCTTCGCCTGGTGCTTGGTGCGCGTGAACAGGACGCGGCGGCCGGTGCCCGACGCGAGCTCGTGCACCACGTCCTTCTTCGCGTCGGCGTCCGCCACGGCGAGGATGTGGTGCGTCATCTGGGGCGGGGGCGCGGCGGCCTCGTCGACCGAGTGCGTCACCGGGTTCTTGAGGTAGCGCTTGACCAGCACGTCGACGCCGTTGTCCAGCGTCGCCGAGAACAGCAGCCGCTGGCCCTGGACCGGTGTGCGGTCCATGATCCGCTTCACGCCGGGCAGGAAGCCGAGGTCGGCCATGTGGTCGGCCTCGTCGAGCACGGTGATCTCGACGTCGTCGAGCGTGAGGTGCTTCTGGCCGAGCAGGTCCTCGAGGCGGCCGGGGCAGGCGATGACGACGTCGACGCCCGCGTTCAGGGCGTTGACCTGGCGGGACTGGGCGACGCCGCCGAAGACGGTGGTCGTCACGAGGCCGAGCGCCTTCGCGAGCGGCTCCATCGTGGCGTTGATCTGGTTGGCGAGCTCGCGCGTCGGGCAGAGCACGAGGGCGCGGGGGCGCGCGGCACGACGGCGCGGGCGGCCCGCGGCGACCGCCTGCGCGGCCGACGTCGCGAGCCGCGTCACGACCGGCAGCGAGAACGCGAGCGTCTTGCCGGAGCCGGTGCGGCCGCGGCCGAGCACGTCGGCGCCGGCGAGCGTGTCGGGCAGCGACGCGGACTGGATGGGGAACGGGGTGGTGATGCCCTGGTCCGTGAGCTCACGGACGACAGGCGTGGGCAGGCCGAAGCCGGCGAAGTCAGACACAGAGAAAGGCCTCTCGGGCTGGGACGTTCGAGGACGTCGAGGGTCGGGGTCCGCCGCACGCAATCCGGGGGGATCTCCACGACGCGGGGCGCGCGGACGCGCAGCCACCTCCAGCATTGTCGCACGTCCCGCCGTGGGCACCGGGCCGGGCGCCCAGGCAGGCGTGGTGGAATGACCGGCGTGGACGACTTCCTCGCGAACGCCGGCGACGTGCTGACGCAGATCTGGACGGCCGCCACCACCCCGGTGCCGCCCCCGCCGCAGGCGGTGGTGCTGTCGGCGGGGCTGGTCGCGCTCGCCGTCGTGCTGGTCACCCCCGTGTGGCGGGTGGCCCGGCACGTCGTGACGATCGCGCACGAGGGCGCGCACGCCGTGGCCGCGATGGTCACCGGACGGCGGCTGGACGGGATCCGCCTGCACTCCGACACGTCGGGGCTGACGGTCTCGGCCGGGCGCCCGCGCGGGTTCGGGATGATCGTCACGGCGTTCGCGGGCTACGTGGGACCGGGCCTCACCGGGCTCGGCGCCGCATGGCTGCTGCGGCACGGCTACGCCGTCGGGCTGCTGTGGCTCCTGGTGCTGCTGCTCGCCCTCCTGCTCCTGAAGATCCGCAACTGGTTCGGGCTCTGGTCGATCCTCGTGAGCGGCGCCGCGCTCGTCGCCGTCTCGTGGTGGCTCGACGCCGCCACGCAGGCCGCCGTCGCGTACGCCGTCACGTGGTTCCTGCTGCTCGGCTCCGTGCGCCCGGTCCTGGAGATGCAGGCCCAGCGCACCCGCGGCCGCGCACGCCGGTCCGACGCCGACCAGCTCGCGGCGCTCACCCACACCACCGGGATCCTGTGGGTCGCGGTGTTCCTGCTCGTCACGGTGGGCTGCCTGCTGCTGGGCGCGACCTGGATCGTCGAGCCCGCGACCTGACCGTCACATCCGGGCGTACCGCGCGCGGGCGAACGAGTACACGCCGTAGGCGGCGATCCCCACACCGGTGACGACCAGCAGCACCGTGCCGAAGGGCTGGTCGCGGATGGTCCGCAGCGCGTCGTCGAGCCCGCCGGCCTTCTGCGGGTCCGCCGTGACAGCGGCCGCCACGGACAGCCCGCCGACGACCGCGAGGGCGACGCCCTTGGCGATGTAGCCGACCTGCCCCAGCCGGAGCACGGCCTGGCCGACCGCACCGCCCCCGGTCCCCCGCAGGTCGTCGAGGAAGGTCTTGCGCCCGCCCTTGACCCCGTGGAACACGCCCACGCCGACGACGACGAGGCCGACCGCCGTGACGAGCCAGCGCCCCGCGGGGGCCGCCATCAGGTCCGCGGCGACGCCCTCCTCGGAACCGCCGCGGCCCGACGCCCCGGTCACGACGCCGACCGCCGTGGCCGCCAGCACCGCGTAGAGCACCGCCTTGCCGCCGGCCTTCACCCGCGAGCCGACCTCCTTCGCGGTGTCGGCCCCGGGGACGCCCGCCAGGGCCTCCGTGAGCTGCCACAGCGCGAGCGCCGCGAAGCCCGCCGCCGTCAGCCACAGGAGTAGGGCGCCGCCGGGCGCCGCAGCGAGCTCCCGCAGCGCGCCCTGCTGGTCCGCGCTCCCGCTCGAGGAGCCCAGGGCGAGGCGGACGGCAAGCCAACCCAGCAGCAGGTGCAGCACCCCCGACGCGACGTAGCCGGCGCGGGCGAGACCCCGCAGCAGAGGGCTGCGGTTCGCCCGGCGAGGGGCGTCTCCGGGGGACACGGACGGCGTCGAAGGCACGGGCGCTCACCTTTCTCGCGCCGCACGGGTCCCGGCGCGGGTCACACAGTGGCGCAGCAGGTGCTTGTCCGCCACCCGCGGCGGTGCCGGACGCACGACGGCCGGGCACGAGGTCGTCCCTCGTGCCCGGCCGTCGTCGTCGGACGGTGTCGCCTCGCCGTCATCCGACGGTGCGGAGGTCCCGTCCTGGGGTCACCCCTGCGGCGTGAGCACGAACCCCGGGCCCTGCGCCGCCGGGTCGGTGTCGAGCGTGAGGGTGTCGAGGGCCGGGGCGGCCTGCGCCTCGACGAAGACGTGCGTGGCACCCTCCTCGTCGACCACCTGGTCGTCGGGCTGCGGCGCAGGGACGAGCGCGAGCTCGAAGTTGCCGGGCTGCCCGGCAGACTGCGCGATCCGCAGGCCACCCTCGTCGGGCACCCCCGCCTGCTGGGCGAGGTCCTCGACGGCGGTACGGGCGTTGTCGGTCACGGTGAGCATGGGAGCTCCTCTCGTCGGTCCTGGCGAACTCGTCCACCGAAACAGGGTCGGGGTGCTCGGCGCAACGATGAGACGCGATCGGGACGAGATCTCCCGATGGGTGAGACCTCGCGTGACAGGGTGCTCGCGCCGCGGATAGGTTGCCCTCCGTGACCTGATCGTGACCTTCGAGGTCGCCGACGGCACGACCCGCAGCCGCTCCCGCGTACGCTGTCCGCAGCCGGCGACCAGCCCTCGGGCGGACGGCGGCGGGCCTCTAGCTCAATCGGCAGAGCAGCGGACTTTTAATCCGCGGGTTGTGGGTTCGATCCCCACGGGGCCCACCCGTCAGCACCGTCCGAAGGAGCACCGTGCCCGTCCGCGCCCAGGACCTCGTCGTCGTCGCCCACCGCGGTGCCTCGGCGGACGCCCCGCAGAACACCCTCGCCGCGTTCGCCGCGGCGGACGACGCCGGGGCGGGGATGATCGAGATCGACGTCCACCTCAGCGCCGACGGCGTGCCGGTCGTGATCCACGACGGCACCGTCGACGCCACGACCGACGGCTCGGGCGAGGTGCGCGGCCTCACCGTCGCTCAGCTGCAGGCGCTCGACGCGGGCTCCTGGTTCGCGCCGGAGTTCGCCGGGCAGCGGATCCCGACGCTGGCGGAGGTGCTCGACCTGGTCGCGGCGCGGCCAGGTCTCGACGTCCTCTGCGAGTACAAGGGCGTCTGGACGCCCGAGGACGTGGCCGCGACCATGCGCGTGGTCGCGGAGTCCGGCCTGCGCGACCGCCTCGTGGTGCAGGGCTTCGCCCCCACGACGGTCGCCGCCTTGCGAGACGTCGCGCCGCAGGTGCCGCGGTCGCTGCTCGTCGAGCACCCGCGCGCCGACCTGGCAGAGCTCCTCGACGAGCTCGACGCCGCCGCGGTCAGCCCGGGGGCCGAGCTCCTCGCGGGCGACCCGGCCCTCGTCCTCGCCGCCCACGCCGCGGGCCGGCGGGTGTTCGGCTGGACCGCCAACGACGAGGCCACGTGGGAAACGCTGCTGCGGGCCGGCGTCGACGGCATCATCACCGACCGCCCCGCGGCGCTGCGCGGCTGGCTCGACGAGGCGGCCGTCCCGGCGCGCCGCTGACGCCCGCGCCTCAGCTGCGCGGCGCGTGCAGCCAGCCGGAGAGCCGGCCGGTGACCCACGGCAGCACCCACAGGGACATGATCGGGGTAAGCACGAGGGTCGACACGAGCACCCGCAGCACCACGTTCAGGTCCGCGAAGGACGGCACGAGCCAGCCCACCAGCGCGGTGAACGCGAGGTTCACCGGGAAGAAGCCCAGCCAGATCGCCACGGACTGCTTCCAGCGCGGCGGGGCCGACAGGAGCGGCGGGCCGGCGGGCTCGTCCTGACGCAGCGGCGGGTCGAACCAGCCCTCGATCCCGGTCCGCTTCTCCACCCGGCGCTCCTCGACCAGGCCCTCCCCGGCGGCGAGCCAGCGGCGCCGCTCGTCCGACCCCTCCCAGGCGTCGAGCCGCGCCGCGTCGGCGAAGCGGTAGAGCATGATCCAGTCGGCCGCCCCCTCGGAGGCGCGGATCCAGCCGGAACCGAGGAAGCCGTCCCACCGGTTGGCGAGGCGGACGCCGGACTGCACCCACGCGGTGACCTCGGGGACACGGTCGGGGCTGACGGCGCGGTGGATCGCGACGGTCACGGGTGCGGAGCTCATCGGAGCATCCTGAGCCGCGCCACCCGACGCCGGGCGGTGCGGGCGCCCGCACGGGACGCCGCGTCCCAGCATCCGGATCGCCCGGACGCCGCGAGGCCGATCGCCCCGGGATGTCCCGGTCTTCACATCGCGTCCGCCCGGTCCGCACGGGACTTCTGTTGATTGGTCAACCAAATCGTCGGGGGCACCCGGCGGCCGCCCCCACGATGGGATGAGCCCCGACCCCGAGGACCCCACACGTGAACCAGCACGACCCGCAGGACGACGCGCCCGCGCAGCACCCCCGGCGCCGCGACATCCACCACCCCGACCGCCCGCGACGGGCCGAGCCCACCGACCGCACCGACGCCCCGCGCAAGCGGCGCCGTCGTGCGGTGCGCGCCGGCGTGCCCGTCGCCCTCGCCGTGATGGCCCTGTCGACCGGCGTCACGACCGGCATCACGACCGGCATCGCCCAGGCGTCCGCCGAGACCCCCACCGAGGCGCAGAGCGCGCCCGCGGCGGCGTCGGTCGGCACCATCGGCACCGGCACCTTCGGCATCGAGCCCACCTCCGGCGCCGCGACGATCACGCGCCCCACCCTCGCCGGGGCACCCGCCGCAACGTCCGGCGCCGTGGGTGCCGCAGCGACCACTGCCGCCACGACGGCGAAGGACGCCGACGACGGCTCCCGGCGCGCGAGGCCCGCCGCCGGCGGCGACGACGCGCTGTCGGCCGCCCAGGCCGCGCTGGCCCGCGCCGACCAGGTGACGACCGAGACGCGCGGCATCCCCCGCGCCGAGCGCCGCTCCGTGGCCAGGAGCGCGCAGCGCCTGCGCGCCCTCGTCGCCGACCGTTCCGGTGCCGAGGCGGCCTCGCGCGCCGGTGAACGGGCCTCGCTCGAGGTCCGCGACACGGACGCGGCCGACGTGGCCAAGGCGACCGAGGCGCTCACCGACCTGGTCGACCAGGCCGACCCGAGCGCCGTCAGCATCGAGCCCGCGCCGGCCACCCCGGCCGAGATCCTCGACGCGCAGGCCGCCGCGGCGAAGAAGGCGGCACCCGCGCTCAAGAAGCACGCGGACGACACCGCCGGGTACGAGAACGGTCGCATCGCCTCCGCGGACCTCGCCGAGCTGTCGTTCGCGAAGGGCGAGACGCTCCGCGCCGACGCGGCGGAGCAGCTCGAGCGGCTCGACGCCGCGTACCAGGCCCGCTTCGGCACGCACCTGAAGGTCCGCGACTCCTACCGCTCCTACGAGTCGCAGGTCTCCGTCAAGGCGAGCCGCGGCTACTTCGCCGCCGTGCCGGGGTACTCGGACCACGGCTGGGGCATCGCGGTCGACCTCAACGGCGGCGTCCAGCAGTACACCAGCGCCGAGCACCAGTGGCTGGTCGCCAACGCCGGCAAGTTCGGCTGGCACAACCCCGCCTGGGCCCAGCCCGACGGCCGCAAGCCCGAGGCGTGGCACTGGGAGTACAGCCCGCTCTGACCCAGGGTCCGACCGCGTCCGCTCTGCCCGCCCGCTCTGCCCGCCCGCTCAGTCCCAGCCGAGCGCGTGCAGCCGCTCGTCGTCGATCCCGAAGTGGTGCGCGATCTCGTGCACCACCGTGATCGCGACCTCCTCCACCACGTCCTCGCGCGTGTCGCAGATGGCGAGGGTCGGGTTCCGGTAGATCGTGATGCGGTCGGGCAGCGACCCGGCCGCCCAGTGCAGGTCGCGCTCGGTCAGCGGCACCCCCTCGTACAGCCCGAGCAGCTCCGGGTCGTCGGCGGGGGCGTCGTCCTCGACCAGGACGACGACGTTGTCCATCATGGCCGCCAGGTCGGCCGGCACCTCATCGAGGCCGTCCCGGACGGCGTCCTCGAACTCCTCGCGCGTCATCTCCACCACGGGCCCATCCTCGCCCACCGCGCGCGTGGGCCCGGCCGACGCCTGGGTATGCTTGCCCGGTCCAGCCCCCATCGTCTAGCGGCCTAGGACCCCGCCCTTTCACGGCGGTAGCACGGGTTCGAATCCCGTTGGGGGTACGTCAGCGGGACACCGGCCTGGCCGGAAACCCGCGAAACGGGGCGTTCTTGCTGGTCAGGATCCGATTTCAAGATCCCGCCGACCATGGGGTACGCTTCTTCTCGGCTCGAAACGAGCTTCCAGGCGCGGAGAATCCTCCTCGCCATGGCCCTGTAGCGCAGTTGGTTAGCGCGCCGCCCTGTCACGGCGGAGGTCGCGGGTTCAAGTCCCGTCAGGGTCGCGCATGATGCGCCCGGTTCGTCGGAAACGGCGCCCGGGCGTTCGTGTCCAGGCTCTGTAGCTCAGTTGGTAGAGCGTTCGACTGAAAATCGAAAGGTCACCGGATCGACGCCGGTCGGAGCCACCACCGAAACCCCCGTGCCTCAGGGCGCGGGGGTTTCGTCGTTCCCGGCCGGTGCGGAACCGGCAGCCTCACCCCCTCGATATCGCCGGTCGAATTGCCTGGACCAGCGGGGACGGGTTGAGTGGGACCGCACGGACGATCACCTCACGCAGGATCGGAGCAGTCGATGACGGACTGGGACGACGGACGCACGCCGCCCGCCGAGCAGCCGCCCTCCATGGGGCGGCTCGTGGAGCAGCTGTCGGAACAGACCACCCGGCTCGTGCGCGCCGAGGTGGCGCTCGCCAAGGCCGAGCTGGCGGAGAAGGCCAAGCGGTCCGGCATCGGGGTCGGCCTCGTCGTCGTCGCCCTCGTCATCGTGCTGTACGCGGTGGGAGTGCTCATCTGGGCGGGGATCACCGGCCTCGCCACGGCGTGGCCGCTGTGGCTCTCGGCCCTGACGGTCGGCGTCGCGATGCTGATCGTGGCGGGCATCGCCGTCGCGATCGCCGTCGGCCAGCTCAAGAAGGCCGCCCGCCGGCCCGAGACGATCGACCGGGTGAAGGAAGACGTCGAGACGCTGAAGAAGGGGGTGCGCCGGTGACCGAGTCCACGACGCCCGAGAACAGGGCCCCGGCGCCTACCACCCGGGAGCTCGAGGACGAGGTCGCCCGCACCCGCGCGGAGCTGACCGAGACCCTCGACCAGCTCGCGACCCGCCTCTCCCCCGCCTACCAGGCGAACCAGCTCGCCCGGGCCACCAAGCGGGCGGCGTCCGACGCCGGCGCGTTCGTGACGGGCGGCGGCCTGCCCGACGGCGAGCCCCGGCGCCGGCGCAACGCCCAGGTGCTGCTCGGGGCGGCCGCCGCGGGCCTCGCGCTGGTCGTGATCGTCGTCGTGCGCGCCCGGCGCCGCTGAGCGGCCCTTCGCGGCCCGGGCTCCGGGCCGGCGCTACTTGTCCGGCGTCGCCTCCTCGGAGGCGGCGCCGAGGAGCGCCCGCACCTCCGACTCCTTGTAGCGACGGTGCCCACCGAGGGTGCGGATCGACGAGAGCTTCCCCGCCTTCGCCCAGCGGGTCACGGTCTTGGGATCGACGCGGAAGAGGCTGGCCACCTCGGCAGGCGTCAGCAGAACCTCGGAGTCTCCGTGGAGCGACATCCCCTGCACCTCCTGGTGCGCGACCGGCCCGGGCGGCGCCCGGTGTGCGGACACGGTCTCGCTCATCCATTGTGTGCAGAAAGCGGGATTGAGGCGACTTGGGAGCCGGATGAAATCGTCCGGATCGTCCTGGACTGGTCCGAGACGCGCCGTGCGTCCCGTTCTTCCTGCTGCGGGGCCCGGGAACGACCGGAACGTGCACCGTCCGGTCTCGTGACCTGAGACACCATCGGCGCGAGATCACCCGCTCCGACGTCCACTGATGCGCACGGCACGTGTCGCGGAGTGGAGGGAATGGCGCGCGAGCATGTACCGTTGGGATCTGAACAGACTACTTACGCACGGGGCCGCCGTCACGGACGGCGCAAGCCCCGCTCCTACGTTGAGGGGGTCTCAGCCATGGGCCGCGGCCGTCAGAAGGCAAAGCAGACTAAGGTCGCTCGCGAGCTGAAGTACTACAGCCCCGAGACGAACTACCACGCGCTCGAGCGAGAGCTCAAGGGCAGCGAGGGCAGTCGCACCGATGTCGCCACGGAGGACCGTTCCTCCCCCGACGACGACGAGTACGACAACCGATACAACGCCTGGAACGACGAGCGCTGACTCGTCAGCGTCAGGCTCCCGCCTCGACGGGTTCCTGAGCCGCGCAGACGAAGGGCCGGACGGCAATCGCCGTCCGGCCCTTCGTCTGCGCGAGGCTCACCGTCAGCGGTAGTCGCCGGTCATCCTCACGGCCCCGCCGTGCACGCCCTTGGTCCCCGCGACGAGGTCCTCGGCCGGCGCGGCCGGGTCCAGGTCCGCCACCGAGCCCAGCACCCAGGCGGGCACGCCGCGCGCGGCCAGCGTGGCCAGCGCCGCGTCCACGCCGTCGGCGCCGACCACCGCCACCATCCCGACGCCGAGGTTGAGGGTGTTCTCCAGGTCGCGGCGCGGCACCGAGCCGAGGTCGCGCACCGTGCGGAAGACGGCGGGCACCTCCCACGACGAGCGGTCGACCGTGGCCACCGTGCCCTCGGGCAGCACGCGCGCGAGGTTCGCCGCGAGCCCGCCACCGGTCACGTGCGTGAACGCGTGCACCTGGGCGGCCGGGTCCTCGGCGAGCGCGAGCACGTCGCGCGCGTACACGCGCGTGGGCTCCAGCAGCTCCTCGCCCAGGGTGCGGCCGAACTCCTCGACGTGCCGGTCGAGCGACCAGCCCGCGTGCCTCACGACCGCGCGCACCAGCGAGTAGCCGTTGGAGTGCAGGCCGCTCGAGCCCATCGCGACGAGCACGTCGCCCGCGCGCACCCGGTCCGGGCCGAGCACGGCATCCGCCTCGACGATGCCCGTCGCCGCGCCCGCGACGTCGTACTCGTCGGGCTCCAGGAGGCCCGGGTGCTCGGCCGTCTCGCCGCCCACGAGGGCCGTGCCGGCCACCTCGCACGCCTGCGCGATGCCGCGCACGATGTCGGCGACGCGCTCGGGGACGACCTTGCCGGTGGCGATGTAGTCCGTCATGAACAGCGGCTCGGCACCGACCACGACGATGTCGTCCACGACCATGCCGACGAGGTCGAAGCCGATCGTGTCGTGCTTGTCGAGCGCCTGGGCGATCGCGACCTTGGTGCCGACGCCGTCCGTGGACGTGGCGAGCAGCGGCTTGCGGTACTCGCGGATCGCCGACAGGTCGAAGAGCCCGGCGAACCCGCCCACGCCGCCGAGGACGGCGGGCCCGTGCGTGCGCCGCACCGCGTCCTTCATCAGCTCGACGGCCTTGTCGCCGGCCTCGGTGTCGACGCCGGCCGCGGCGTAGGTCAGGGGTTCGTTCGTCACGTGTGGCTCACCGTTCGTCGGCTGTGTCGGTCGGCTGGGGTGTCAGCCGGCGGTCAGGGGTGGTCGAGGGCGGTGGAGCCGCCGGCACCCACGGCGACCTGCCGGAGCCCGTCCTCGGGGGCGCCGAGGGGCAGCTCGGCCTGCTCCAGCAGGTGCTTGCCGAGCTGGTCGGCGGTGGGGAGCTCGATCGGGTACTTGCCCGTGAAGCAGGCCGCGCACAGCTGCGAGGCGGGCTGCTCGGTGGCCTCGATCATGCCCTCGAGCGAGATGTAGCCGAGGGAGTCGGCTCCCAGGGTCTGCCCGATCTCGTCCGGCGTGAGCCCGTTGGCGATGAGCTCGGCACGCGAGGCGAAGTCGATGCCGTAGAAGCACGGCCACTTCACCGGCGGGGAGGAGATGCGCACGTGCACCTCCGCGGCCCCCGCCTCGCGGAGCATCCGCACCAGGGCGCGCTGCGTGTTGCCGCGCACGATCGAGTCGTCGACGACGACGAGGCGCTTGCCGCGGATGACCTCACGCAGGGGGTTGAGCTTGAGCCGGATGCCGAGCTGACGCAGCGTGTCGGACGGCTGGATGAAGGTGCGCCCCACGTACGCGTTCTTCGTCAGGCCCTGGCCGAACGGGATGCCCGACTCGGCGGCGTACCCGACGGCGGCCGGCGTGCCGGACTCGGGGGTCGGGATGACGAGGTCGGCCTCGACCGGGTGCTCGCGGGCCAGCGCACGGCCCATCGCCACGCGCGACGCGTGCACGGAACGGCCGTTGATCGTGTTGTCCGGGCGCGCCAGATACACGTACTCGAACACGCAGCCGGCGCGCTCGGGCTCGGCGAAGCGGTCGGAGTGCAGGCCGTCGGCGTCGATGGTGATGAGCTCGCCGGGCTCGACGTCGCGGACGTACGACGCGCCGACGATGTCGAGGGCGGGCGTCTCGGACGCGACCACCCAGCCGCGCTGGAGGCGCCCCAGGACCAGCGGGCGCACGCCCTGCGGGTCGCGCGCGGCGTACAGGGTGCCCTCGTCCATGAAGACGAGCGAGAAGGCGCCGCGCAGACGCGGGAGCACCTCGAGCGCCGTCTGGGCGAGGGTGTGGTCGGCGTCGCCCGCGAGCAGCGCGGTGATGAGCGCCGTGTCCGTGGTGTTGCCGCGCGCGAGCTCGCCGCGCCGCTGCGCGCCGTAGCGCTCGGCCACGAGGTTGACGAGCTCGGCGGAGTTGGTGAGGTTGCCGTTGTGCCCGAGGGCGACGGTGCCACCCGCCGTCGCGCCGAGCGTCGGCTGGGCGTTCTCCCAGGTCACACCACCCGTGGTGGAGTACCGACAATGGCCGACGGCGAGGTGGCCGGTGAGGGCGTCGAGCGCCGTCTCGTCGAAGACCTGGGACACGAGACCCATGTCCTTGTAGACGAGGATCTGCTCTCCGTTGCTGGTCGCGATGCCCGCGGACTCCTGTCCGCGGTGCTGCAGCGCGTACAGACCGAAGTAGGCGAGCTTGGCGACCTCCTCACCGGGGGCCCAGACCCCGAAGACGCCGCACGCGTCCTGGGGGCCCTTCTCGCCGGGCATGAGGTCATGGTTCAGGCGGCCGTCAGGGCGCAAGGGCATGGTCCGAGTATCCCACAGGAGCCCGGAGGGCCGACCTGCGCGGACGGGTGCGCGGGGGCGGGCGGACGGCTCAGCGGCGGCGCAGGCTGCGCCGGTCGGAGATCACCGCGATCAGCCCGGCGACGCCGAGGCCGACGGCGATGCCGCCGAGAATGGTGACCGACACGTAGACGCCCGGCTTCATCAACGTCTCGGCGGAGCCGGAGACGTCGATGAGCCACGTCGAGAAGATCAGGCCCACGACGGCGCCGACCAGCGCACCCACCCACAGGAAGACGGGGTACTTGGGGGCGCGACGGACCCGCTCCGGGTCGACGAGCAGCGTCACCTCCTGCGGCTCCTCGGGCACGTGCAGGGTCGGCGCGTCGTCCGCCGGGGCGTCGGCGGGCGCGGCCGGCGCCGGGACGTCGCCGGCCGTCCCGGGCGTCGCGGGGCGGTCGTTCGCGGTGCCGCCGTTCGCGGCGTCCTCGGGCACGGGACGGGCGCCGGCGGGGCCGTCGGGGGTGGAGCTGGTCACCCCACGAGCCTAAGTCACCCGGCGGAACCCTCCGGTCGTCGCCGTCGCGCTGCCCTCTTGCCGGCCCTCGCGCGCCACGCCCGCCCGGCGTGCAACGGCCGCCCGCCGTACGGTCGATCCGGGCGCGACCTGCGCCGTCGCCGAGTCGACGAGAAGGCATCGTCGGGAAGGGGAAGCATCGTGAGCATCTCCGGCATCATCAGCGCGATCATCATCGGCGCGATCATCGGCGCCCTGGGACGGCTGGTCGTCCGCGGGCGGCAGAACGTCTCGATCCTCGTGACGATCCTCGTCGGGATCGTCGCAGCCCTGCTGGGCACGTGGATCGCGGACCTCGTCGGGGTCAAGGACACGGACGGCATCGACTGGCTGGAGCTGGCCTTCCAGATCGT
Organism: Isoptericola sp. NPDC055063; assembly: GCF_053608125.1. Lineage (NCBI taxonomy): Bacteria > Bacillati > Actinomycetota > Actinomycetes > Micrococcales > Promicromonosporaceae > Isoptericola > Isoptericola sp. NPDC055063. The sequence goes on from NZ_JBSGUW010000004.1 coordinate 265,982, forward strand.
GCTGGCCGCGGTGGGCGTCTCCCTCGTCGCGGGCATGGGCAGCCGCAAGCAGCAGCCCTGACGCCGGCCGGGCGGACGGTCAGGGCCGACGGTCAGGGCCGACGAAGCCCGAGCACGACGACGCCCGCCGCACCCGCCGAGACCACGGGTGGTGGTCTCGGCCGGCGCGGCGGGCGTCCGGCGTCCCCGCGCCGGTCAGGCGATCCCGAGGTCCCGCCACGGGCTGTGCCGCGTGGCGCCGGGCTCGTCGGCGCGCGAGTACCAGCGCGCCTCCCAGCGATGACCGTCGTGCACGACGACGTCGCCGGCGCCGTACACCCAGGTGTCCGTCCAGGCCGGGAACGTCCCCGCGGGCGTGACGACCGGCGCCCCGACCTCGGCCCACGGCCCCTTCGTGGAGGCCCCGGGCTCGTCGCCGCGCGACCACCACAGCGCCTCGAAGAGCCCGCCGTCGAACACCACACGGTCGCCCTTCGTGTAGGTGGCCCTCGCCGACCACGCGGGCGCCGCGGGCGCGAGGTCGAGCCCCACGAGCAGCGGGTCGTGGTCCGACGACCGGAACGGCGTCTCGTCGTAGAGGATCGTCGCGTTGTAGTTGTACCGGCTGTACTCGTTCGCCACCGGCTCGTACGCGTTGATGTTCCAGATGTCCGTGCCGGACACCCGGTCGATCAGGCCCGGGGAGGCGAGCGCGTGGTCGAGCGAGCCGACGGCGCCGTCGAACGCGTACGTGTACTCGCCGGTGGTGGGGCCGAGGTCCGTGTAGCCGGCGTCGGTGAGGACCATGACCGGGTCCTCCTGCTCGTAGGAGTTGAGGTCGCCCACGAGCAGCACCGCGTCGGTGCCGGCGTCGTCGGCCACGTCGTCGGCGAAGGCGACCAGCGCGGTCGCCTGCCGCACGCGGGACTCGTTCGAGGCGCCCTGGCCGTCGCCGGTGTCCTTGTCGCCCGGCCAGGGGCCGGCCGACCCCTTCGACTTGAAGTGGTTGGCGATCACCACGACGTCGTCGCCCGGGTCGGCGTCGACCCCGCCTGCCGGCTGGAACACCTGCGCGAGCGGCTGGCGCGCGTTGCCGAACGCCACCGGGTCGTCGAGAATCCGCGAGGGGCCCACGGGCTCGGCGCCCGTCGTGCGGTAGACGAACGCCGTGCGGATCACGTCCTCGCTGGCCGGCAGGTCCGCCGGCGACGCGACGTACGCCCAGGTGCCGGCGCCGTCGTGCGCGTTCAGCGCGTCGACGAGGTCGGAGAGCGCCTGGTCGCGGTCCTTGCCGAAGGTCGCGGAGTTCTCGATCTCCTCGAGCGAGACGACGTCGGCGCCCAGCGCGGAGATCGCGGCGACGATCTTGGTCTGCTGCCGCTCCAGGTCGTCGGCCTGCGCGGCGCCGCGGGCGTCGCACCCGCCACGGACCGTCACCGGGTCGCCCGCGCGGTCGGTGTAGTAGGTGCACCCATCGAGCTGGTCACCCGTGGTCGTGAAGTAGTTGAGCACGTTGAACGTGCCCACCTGGAGCGTCCCACCCACGTCCTGCGGCGACGCCTCGCGCGTGTCCTCGAACGTGGCCGGCTGCACCGCGTCGGCCACGTCGGGGGTGAGCCGGTGCTGCGGCTGGAGCCCCCAGGCGTCGTAGCGGAAGTCGACGATCACGGGGCGCGTGAACGTCACGGCGGCCCCGACCCGCACCGGCTCGCCGCCTGTCAGCCACGGCAGCGGCTGGCTCGAGTTGGTGGCCGAGCTGTAGTTCGTCGACGCGCCATCGTCGAGCAGCACAGCGCGGGCCGCGTTGTCCTCGGCCTGCTCCTTCGCCTCGGGCGACCCGGGCCGGCCGACCGTCGTCGGCTGCACCAGCGGCGTGCTGCCGGCCGCGAGGCCGACGGTGCCGTAGAAGTTGGTGTCGTAGTTGTCGGTGACGGTGAAGTCGCCCTGGGGCGCGAGCAGCATGCCCTCGAGCGCCTCCCGCTCGGCTTCCGTGGCGGGCCAGGTCGTGGCCAGGGGCTCCACCGCGGCGGGCTCGTCGAGCACGGTCCACACGTCGGCGCTGACCTCCGTCAGGCCCGAATACTCGCTGACGGTGCCCGTGACCTCCACGTGGTCGCCGATCTCGAGCTGCTGCGCGGCCGCACGGGAGTAGACGAACACGGCGTCGGAGGCGCCGGGGGTGGCGTCGGCGGCGGGGTCGCCGCCGCTCCCCGCGGTCTGCAGGTACAGGCCGTCGAAGCCGCCCGTGGGGTACGTGGCGGTGACGACGCCGGCGGTCGTCACGGTCTTCCCGGCCAGCGGCGAGGTGGCGCCGGTGCCCTGGATCTCCGCGATCGTCGCGTCCTCGCCGGGGCCGGGGTCGGTGCCCGGGTCGGTGCCGCTCGCGGCCGGCGTCGGCGCCCCCGCCGCGAAGTCGGCGGCGTTGTCGGCGGTGTGCGCGTGGGCGCGGCGCGCGACCGACGTCGCGTTCGTGGTGGCGGGCGCCGGGCCGGAACCGGCCCAGGCGTTCGCGGTCGGGCCCCAGCCCACGAGGTCGACGACGTCGGCGGCCGCGGCACAGTCGGCGCCGGTGCACGATAGCCGGTCGGTGCTGCGCACGAGGGCGACCTTGGCGCCCGTGCCGGACATCGCGATCGTGCCGGTGACGTCGGGCGTGGGCAGCGCGGGCAGCGAGGTGTTCGCGCCCAGGGCCTGCGCGACGAGGTACGAGCCACGGGCGGGGATCTGGCCGCGCAGCGCGGTCTGCGCGCCGTTGGCCCAGGTGCCGGCGGCCGACGCGTACTGCACCGACCAGCCGTCGAGGGAGACGGGCTGGTCCGTCGGGTTGTACAGCTCGACGAAGTCCTGGTTGAACGGGGCGCCGCTGTTGCCGCCGCCCCCGTACACCTCGTCGATGACGACGGGCGCGGCGGGCGAGACGGCGGCGGACGCGGGCGCGGCGAGGGCCGCCCCGGCGGGCAGGACGAGCGCGGCCGTCACGGCGGCCGCGAGCGGTCCTCGGCGGCGGGCGGAACGGGGTGGGGTCACGGTGGCTCCTTTGCGGCGGACGTGCGGGTGACGTCACCCAAGCAGGACCGTGTGAACCACGGTTGAACCCCAGGTCACCGGACGCCGTCGTCCGCGACCCGGCAGCACCTGCCCGGTGCCGCCGAACGTAGCGGACGGCGCCGACACCCGCGATCGCGCGCGCGGGTCCTGCTCAGCGCCGCGGTCGCGCCGCCTGCAGCGGCAGCAGCGCGGCCAGGTCGGCACGCTCCCCCGACGCGCTCACCCGACCGGACCCGACGGCGTCGTCCCACGTCAGCCGGCCCGTGGCCAGGCCGAGCCAGGTCTCGACGTCGGTCTCCACGACGTTGGGCGGCGTCCCCCGCGTGTGCCGCGGCCCGGCGACGGCCTGCACCGCCCCGGCGGGCGGCACCCGCACCTCCACGGAGTTCCCGGGCGCGACGTCCGCCAGCTCCTCCAGGGTGAACCGCACCGCGGTGGTCACCACCGGGCGCGAGGAGTCACCCTCCAGCCACGCGGCCACGGCCGCGCGCCCCGCGGCAGGGTCGGTCCGTCGTCGAGCAGGCACGCCAGCACCCTATGCCTCGGCGCCGCCTCGTCCCGGTCGTGCACGCCTCCCCTCCGGCACGGCGTGGTCATCGCCCGTCATGGGACCGCGAGGAGGGCGCGGCCCTCAATGCGCGGCGCCCCTCGTACCAGCTCAGGTCGAGCCGGGATCGGGTTCCCTGTCGGCGCGGGCGCTGGGTGCGGTGACAGCGAAGCGCGGGTCGGCGAGTGCTTCGCGCGGACGTATCCCTCCCGAAGTGGAGGGCGCCCTGGCGCCCGTGAACGCGTCCGCGCGAAGCAGTCGCCGACCCGCGCGGAAGCACCCCCACCCACTGACCCATGCGAAGCAGTCGCCGCGGCGCACTCGCCGACCCGCGCGGAAGCAACCACGCGAGACAGCACCTAAGAAGCAGCCAGCTCCGCCCGCACCTCTTCCCGCAGCCGCCCGTGACGGGACGGCTCCGGAGCAGCAGCGAGCAGCGTCTTCGTGTAGTCGTGCTGCGGGTTGAGGATGACCTCGTCGGACGGCCCCCGCTCCACGATGTCGCCCCGGTACATGACGATGATCTCGTCGCTGAAGTGCCGGGCGGTGGCGAGGTCGTGGGTGATGTAGAGGACGCCGAGGTTCTCCTCGCGCTGCAGGCGCGCGAGGAGGTTGAGCACCCCGAGCCGGATGGACACGTCGAGCATGGAGACGGGCTCGTCGGCGACGAGGAACCGCGCGCCGGGCGCGAGGGCCCGGGCGATGGCGACGCGCTGCCGCTGCCCGCCGGACATCTCGTGGGGCCGCTTCACCGCGTAGATCTCGGCGGGCGTGAGGTTGACGCGCTCCAGCAGGTCGTGGACGGCGGTCTCGAGCCCGGCCCCGGACGCGACGCCGTGCAGGCGCAGCGGCCGCTCCAGGTGGTGACCCACGGTGTGGTACGGGTTGAGCGACGCGAACGGGTCCTGGAAGACCATCTGGACCTGGTGCCGGTAGGACGCCAGCCCCTTCCCGCGCCGCAGCACGGGGTTCCCGTCGAGCAGGATCTCCCCGGTGGTCGGGGTCTCGAGCTGGGAGATCATCTTGGCCACGGTCGACTTGCCGGAGCCGGACTCGCCGACGAGCGCGATGGTCTTGCCCGGCTCGAGGGTGAAGGACACGTCGTTGACGGCCCGCAGCTTGGTGCTCCTCATCCCGTTGCGGACCTTGAACTCCTTGACGAGGTGGCGGACCTCGAGGCTGCCGCTCATGACGCCTCCTCCTCGGGGGCGTCCTGGGAGACGCCGGTGCGGACGAACGAGCCGCGGTCGCCAGTGAGGCTCGGGAACGAGCTCAGCAGCTGCCGCGTGTACGGGTGCTGGGCCCGCGCGTAGATCGACTCGGACGTGTCGAGCTCGACGATCTCGCCGGCGCGCATGACGGCGATGCGGTCGCTGATCTCGAGCAGCAGGGGCAGGTCGTGCGTGATGAACACGACGGCGAAGTTGAACCGCTCGCGCAGCCGCATGATCTCGCGGAGGATGCCGCGCTGGACGACGACGTCGAGCGCCGTCGTCGGCTCGTCCATGATCATGACCTGCGGGCTGAGCGCCATGGCCATCGCGATCATGACGCGCTGGCGCATGCCGCCGGAGAGCTCGTGGGCGAAGCTGTCGAGGCGCGTGGGGTCGACGCCGACGAGCTCGAGCAGCTCGGCGGACCGTTCGGCCCGCTCCTTCTTGCCCATCTGCGGCCGGTGGGTGGTGAGCACGTCGCCGAGCTGCTTGCGGATGCTGATGACCGGGTTGAGCGAGTTCATCGCGCCCTGGAACACCATGGAGACCTTGTCCCAGCGGAACGCCCGGAGCGAGTCGCCGGTGAGGCCGACGACGTCGATGTCGGTGCCGTTCGCGTCGTGGAACGTGACCTCGCCGGAGCGCAGGATCGCCGGCGGCTTGAGGAGCCGGTTGAGGCCGTAGGCGAGGGTCGTCTTGCCGCAGCCGGACTCGCCGGCGAGGCCGAGGATCTCGCCGCGGTGCAGCGTCAGCGAGACGTCCTGGACGGCGCGGACGGGCGGGTCGACCTCGTACTCGATGGAGACGTGCCGGGCGGTGAGGACCGGCTCGAGGCCGGCGACGTGCTCGGCGTGGGTCGCGGAGCTCAGCGGGCCCGTGGTGGTGGCGGTGGTCATACGTCGACCCTCTCCTTCTGGCCGGGCGAGTCCTGCGGGTCGGTCGGGGCGTCGTCGCCCGCGGGAACGGCGGCCGTAACGGGCTCGGCTGCGCCGCGCCCGAGCTTGTCCCGACCGGCCTTGCGGGCCTCGCGCACGCTCTTGGCGGCGGCCGGCGCGAGGCGCAGCTTCGGGTTGACGATCTCGTCGATGGCGAAGTTGACGAGCGACAGGCCGGTGCCGAACAGCGCGATCAGCAGGCCCGGCGGGACGAACCACCACCAGGCGCCGCGGGAGAGCGCGCTGCCGCCCTGCGCCTCGTTGAGCATGGTGCCCCACGTGATCTGGCCGTTGGGCCCGAGGCCGAGGTAGGACAGGCCGGCCTCGCCGAGGATCGACAGGATGATGGCGAACAGGAACTGCGACGCCAGCAGGGGCAGCAGGTTGGGCAGCACCTCGACGAGGATGATCCGCGGGGTCTTCTCGCCGGCCACGCGGGCGGCGGAGACGTAGTCGCGCACGCGCAGCGAGCGGGCCTGGGAGCGCAGCACGACCGCCCCGCCGGCCCAGCCGGTCACGCCGAGGATCAGGGCCACCAGCAGCGTGCTGCGCACCTGGAGGTAGCTGGCGATCACGATCATCAGCGGCAGGCCGGGGATGACGATCATGATGTTGGTGATCAGCGAGAGGACCTCGTCGGTCCAGCCGCGCATGTAGCCGGCGATGACGCCGAACAGGAGCGCCAGCACGATGGCGATGAGGCCGGCGGTCACGCCGACCAGCAGCGAGCCGCGGGCACCCTCGGCGAGCTGCGCGAGGACGTCGTAGCCGAGGCTCGTGGTGCCGAGCCAGTGGCCCGGCTGCGGCGGCAGCATCGGGTCGTTGGCGGAGCTGTGCGGGTCCTGCGTGAGGAACGGCCCGACGATCGCGAAGAGCAGGATCGCGCCGATGAGGACGAGCCCGGCGATCAGCTTGCCCGACATGGAGGGCAGCATCTGGCGGAGCGCGGACTTCTTCACGGGAGCCGCGGCGGCGGCCGTCGTCGTGTCGGGTGTCTGGGTATCAGTCATTGTGGCGCGTCCTCGGGTCCAGGAAGCCGTAGATGAGGTCCATGAGGAACAGCGCCGCGAGGACCGCGAGCGTGATGACGAGGAAGACCCCCTGCATCAGCGCGTAGTCGTTGTTGCGGACGGCCGTGATCATGAGCTTGCCGACGCCGGGGTAGGTGAAGACCTGCTCCATGACGAGCGAGCCGGCGACGACGAAGCCGAGGGAGACGCCGAACCCGGCGAGCGACGGCAGGGCCGCGTTCCGCATCGCGTAGGTGGTGAACACCCGGCGGGGCCGCAGGCCCTTGGCCTCGGCGGTGGTGACGTAGTCCTCCGACAGGGTGGAGACCATCATGTTGCGCATCCCGAGCAGCCAGCCGCCGACCGACGAGATCACGATCGTCAGCGCGGGGAGGAACGCGTGGTAGAGCACGGAGCCGACGAAGGCCCAGCTCCACTCGGGACCGTTGAAGTGGAAGACGTCGTAGGCGCCGATGATCGGGAACCACTGCAGGTTCACGGCGAACACGAAGATGAGGACGAGTGCCACCCAGAAGTACGGCAGCGACTGCAACATCGTGGTGCTGGGGACGAGGCTGTCCACCCACGTGCCGCGCTTCCAGCCGGCGAACGCGCCGAGCCCGATGCCCAGCACGAACGAGATGATCGTGGCGGTGCCGACCAGGCCGAGGGTCCACGGGATCGCGTCGCCGATGAGCTCGGTGACGGGCGTCGGGAAGTTGGTGATGGAGACGCCGAGGTTGCCGGTGAGGACGTTCTTCCAGTACGTGAGGTACTGGTCCCACAGGGACTGGTTCTCGGCGGCGCCGAGGAGGAGCCGGATGCTGTTCTCGGTGCCCGCCGGGATGCCTCCGGCGCGCTGCAGCTTGGCCATGAGGATGTCGAACGGGTCACCCGGCAGCAGGCGCGGGATGAAGAAGTTCAGCGAGATCGCGGCCCACAGCGTGACTGCGTAGAAGGCGATCCGCCTCAGGTAGAACTTCATGGGGTCGGGCCGCCCTTCGGGTTCGCGGGCATGCGGCTCCTCCTCGTTGGTGCGTCACGTCGTCGTGGTGCTGGTGGTGCAGGGCGCGGGTGCGCCGGACCGGGCGACCGACGGGCGGGCCCGCCGGTCACCCGGTCTGGTGGGTCGACTACTCGGCGCCGCCGAGCTTGCCGAGGATGACGCCCGAGGACGGGCCCTGCCACGACGGCGGGAACATGTACATGTCGTCGTCGGTGGGCCAGCCGGAGTAGGCCGTCGTGTTGAAGAACGTCTGCGACGCGTTCACGACCAGCGGGATGTACGGCAGGTCCTCGACGATGTGCTCCTGGACGGTGGCGTAGGCGTCCTTCTTGGCGGCCTCGTCGTTCGTCTCGGAGGCGGCCTGGACGGCCGCGTTCACGTCGTCGTTGTCGTACCGGGAGAAGTTCCACTCGCCGGGCTCGAGGGCCTTGCCGACCTTCTGGGTGTAGTCGCCGGTGAACCACTCGCGGTAGATCTGGAACGGGTCGGCGATCGAGGTGCCGACGACGCCGCCCATGATGAGCTCGAACTCGCCGGAGACGCGGGCGTCGGCGAACTCGTTCCACGAGATGGTGGACGCGGTCACCTTGATGCCGGCCGCCTTGGCCTGCTCCTCGATGAGCTTTGCGGCGCTGTTGTAGTCCGTCCAGCCGTCGACCGACGTGAGCGTCAGGTCGATCGCCTTGCCGTCCTTGCCGTAGAAGCCCTTGTCGTCCTTGGTGTAGCCGGCGTCCTCGAGGATCTTCGCGGCGGCCGCGGCGTCCGCGGTCTGCGGCGACTCCTTGGGCATGCCGTCGGCGATCCACTTGTCGTCGCGCCCGAGCAGGGCGAACGTCGGCGAGATCTCCTTGGCGAGGCCGACGAAGGCCTTGTCGTTGATCGCCTTGCGGTCGATCGCGACGTTGAGGGCCTGGCGGACGGCGACGTCCGTCTGGTCGCCCTCGCAGCCGAGGTCGACGTTGGCGCAGGTGTACAGCACGGTCGGGTCGACCGGGGTGTTCACGTAGCCGTACGCACCGGTCGACGTGACGCGGTCCGGGTCGGGGACGAACATCGTCGACCAGTCGATCTGGCCGGTGGTGAGCAGGTCCTCGGCGGACTGGTTCTGGTCGATGCCGACGTACCGCAGCGAGGCGACCTTCGGGGTGCCGCCCCAGTAGTTCGGGTTGGCCTTGGCGGTGTAGGCCGCGTTCGAGGTGCTGTCCACCATGTACGGGCCGGTGCCGACGGGCTTCTCCGCGTTGGCCCAGGCCACCAGGCCCTCGAGCGCGTTGCCCTCGGCGTCCTTGCCGGAGTCCTTCTCGTGCTCGGCGAAGACGTGCTCCGGCACGATGTAGGTGCTGCCGAGGATCGCGAACTCGTTGGCGTAGGCCGGGTCGTCGAACGAGAAGACGACCGTGGACTCGTCCTTCGCGACGGCGTCCTTGAGGTACACGGGCTTGGCGGTGGCGTTGGTGAACGAGTAGACGACGTCGTCGGCGGTGAACGCCTCGCCGTCGTTCCACGTCACACCCTGGCGGATCTTGACCGTGAGCTCGGTGCCGTCCGCGTTCCACTCGTAGGACTCGGCCAGCATCGGCGTCGGGTCCACGTCCTGGAGCTTGTTGAAGGCGAAGAGCGTCTCGTAGATGCCGCCGTTGGCGAGGTGGAGCACGCCCACGGCGTAGGGGTTGAAGTTGGCCGTGATCGGGGTCTGGGAGCCGGCCCAGATCACGAGCTCGCGGTCGGTGGCCTTGCCCTCGGCCGCGGGGGCGCTCGAGGAGCTCCCGTCCTTGTTGCCCTCCCCGTCGCCACCGGAGCACCCGGCGGCCAGGAGGGTCACGCTCGTGAGGGCAGCGGCCGCCATCAGCCACCGGCCTCGCGTCGTACGTCGGTTCATCGTGGGTCCTTCCGGAAGGCGACGCGTCGTCACGCCGCGGTGGTACCGCAATGGCCGTAGGGCAGGAACCTTAACGAATACATCGGGGTGGTCCGCTAGGGGTTGAATCGTTATAAGGCAGGAGTGTTATCAAAACGTCACCTCGTGCGGTCACGACGCCGACGACCGGGCCGGCCTCACGTCTCGGCCCGCTGTCTCGTCGGGACGGTGGACGACCACGAGGACCACTCAGGACGGAGCCCACCATGACCGCGACACAGGACCACCCCGCCGAGATCCGGCGACGGCTCGGGTCGATCGCCGACGCCCTGCGCGCCAAGGACCTCGACGTGCTGCGCGACCTCTACGCGGACGACGTCGTGTCGTTCGACGTCGAGCCGCCCCTGCAGCACGTCGGGATCGACGCCAAGCTGCGCAACTGGACGCGGGTGTTCGACACCTTCGCCACGGTCGACTACGAGCTGCGCGACCTCACCCTCACCGTCGACGACCGCGTCGCCTTCGGGCACGCGTTCGGCCGGCTCAGCGGCACCCTCGCCGACGGCACGGCCGTGGGCGGCATGTGGGTGCGCGGGACGTTCGGCCTGCGCCGCGACGGCGACCGCTGGGTGGTCGCGCACGACCAGGTCTCGGTGCCGCTCGACGTGCGCACCGGCGCCGGGATCACCGACCTCGAACCCTGACCGACGGCCGCCCGGCCGGGGCGGCCGGCGTCGGTGCCGCGTCAGGGCAGCGTCAGGGCAGCGTCAGGGCACGGTGAACAGCACCCGCCGCTCGGGGACGGACGCCGCGGCGAGGGTCGCCCGGACGCGCTCGCCGAGGGGCAGGTCGGCGCCGTCGACGCGCGCCCGGACCGCAGGCTCGGTCAGCATCATCTCGCCGCGCTGCACCCCGCCCTCGGCGTCGCCCTTCGCACCGCGCACGTCCACGACGACGCCGTCGAACCCCTCGCCCTCGCGGCCCGCCAGCAGCGCCGCCTCGACGATGTCGACGCTGCCGCGCTCGAACGCACCGGCCGTGCGGGACGCCGCCGCCATCGTCTCGGGCAGGGCGGGCAGGGCGTCGGCCACCCAGGCCGGCACCTCCCGCCCCGCGCCGTGCGCGAGGCACACCTCGGTGGCGTAGCGGTCGGCGAGCCGGCGCAGCGGCGCGGTGACGTGGGCGTACTCGGCGGCGATCGCCGCGTGCCGCGCGTCGGCCGGGAGCGGTACCGGCGCCCCGCCGTCGGGCCCCGGCACCCCGAATGCCAGGTAGCCCGCGCCGCGGAAGAGCGACGTCGCCTCGGAGAGGAACGCCGCGTGGGCCGGGCGGCGCGACTCCAGCGTGGGCACGAGCTGCGCGTACGAGACGTCGTCCGACCAGTCGATGCCCAGCGCGGCGGCGGTGCGCCGCAGCCGCGCGACGTCCCGGTCGTCGGCGGGCGGCAGAGTGCGGAACAGGCCCACCCCGGCCTCGCGCATCATCGCGGCCGCGGCGATGCCGGTGAGGAGCGAGATCTGCGCGTTCCACCCCTCCACGGGCAGCGTGCGGCGCAGCTCGAGGGCGAACGTGCCGTCCTCGTGCGGCACGATCTCCTGCTCGGGCACCTCCAGCGACACCCCGCCGCGGTCGCGCTCGCGCGCCTGGCGCAGCCGCCCGACGTCGGCCAGCAGGGCCAAGGAGTCGGACGCCGTGCCGGCGTCGAGCTGGGCCTGCGCCTCGCCGTAGGTGAGGCGGGCCCGGGAGCGGACCGTCGCGCGCGTCACCGAGGTGCTGGTGATCTCGCCCTCCGCGTCCAGCCCGATCGTCCACAGGACGGCGGGCCGGTCCTCGTCGGGCAGCAGGCTGGCGGCGCCCTCGGACAGGACGGGCGGGTGCAGCGGCGTGCGCACGTCCGGGCCGTAGACCGTGGTGCCGCGCCGGTGGGTCTCGGCGTCGAGCGCGCCGCCCGGGGCCACGAAGGCGGCGACGTCCGCGATGGCGTAGCGCACGATGTAGCCGCGGCCGGACGACGCGACGTGGACCGCCTGGTCGAGATCCATGGAGCCCGGCGGGTCGATGGTCACGAGCTCGACGTCGCGCCGATCCTGCCGCGCCTGGCCGCCGTCGACCGACGAACCGCCGCCCTTCGCGGCCTCCTGCGCCTCGTCGCGGACCGCGGCGGGGAACATTGCGGGCAGCCCCACCTCGGCGCGGAGTGCGGCGAGGGCGTCCGCGACCTCGGCCGGGCCGGCATGGGCGAGATGGAGCTGACGCGTCGGCACGGCTCGACGGTAACGGCGCGCCGTCGGGGCCGCGCGGCGAGCGGCCGCCGCACCGGTATGGCGTGCGTCCCGTTTTCGACAGGCTCCGCCGCGGCCAGATATCTTGATGTCAAACAATCTCTCGTCCATCACTGCCCTGCCTAGGGAGCATCGCCGCATGACCACCGAGTCCCGGCCCGAGGCCGCCACGATCATCTACACGCACACCGACGAGGCGCCGCTGCTCGCGACGTACTCGTTCCTCCCGATCGTCGAGGCGTACGCCGCCCAGGCCGGGGTCACGCTCGAGACGCGCGACATCTCCCTCGCCGGTCGCATCCTGGCCCAGTTCCCGGAGCGCCTGAGCGACGACCAGCGCATCGGCGACGCCCTCGCCGAGCTGGGCGCGCTGGCCACCACCCCCGAGGCCAACATCATCAAGCTGCCGAACATCTCGGCCTCCCAGCCGCAGCTCAAGGCCGCGATCGCCGAGCTGCAGGGCCAGGGCTACGACGTGCCCGACTACCCCGAGGACCCGCAGACCGACGCCGAGAAGGACGTGCGCGCCCGGTACGACAAGGTCAAGGGCTCGGCCGTCAACCCCGTGCTGCGCGAGGGCAACTCGGACCGCCGCGCGCCCGCCTCGGTGAAGAACTACGCCAAGGCGCACCCGCACCGCATGGGCGCCTGGTCGGCGGACTCGAAGACGAACGTCGCGACGATGAGCTCCGGCGACTTCTTCTCCCACGAGAAGTCGGTCGTGATCCCCGCCGACGACACCCTGACGATCCGCCTGGTCACCCCGGCCGGCTCGACCGTGCTCAAGGACGGCCTGAAGGTCGAGGCCGGCGAGGTCGTCGACGGGACGTTCATGTCCGTCGCGGCGCTGAACACCTTCCTCGCGGAGCAGGTCGCCCGCGCCAAGGCGGAGGGCGTGCTGTTCTCCGCGCACCTCAAGGCCACGATGATGAAGGTCTCCGACCCGATCATCTTCGGCCACGTCGTGCAGGCGTTCTTCCCGGCGTTGTTCGAGCAGTACGGCGACCAGCTCAAGGCCGCGGGCATCTCCCCCAACGACGGCCTCGGCGGCCTCCTCGCCGCCGTCGACACGCTGCCCGACGGCGCCGCCATCAAGGCCGCCGTCGAGCAGGGCCTGGCCGACGGCCCGGCGCTCGCCATGGTCGACTCCGACCGCGGCATCACCAACCTGCACGTGCCGTCCGACGTCATCATCGACGCCTCCATGCCCGCGATGATCCGCGGCGGCGGCCACATGTGGGGCCCTGACGGCAAGGAGCACGACACGCTCGCCGTCATCCCTGACTCGTCGTACGCGGGCGTCTACCAGACCGTCATCGACGACTGCCGCGCGAACGGCGCCCTCGACCCGGCCACGATGGGCTCCGTGCCCAACGTCGGCCTCATGGCCAAGAAGGCCGAGGAGTACGGCTCGCACGACAAGACGTTCGAGATCCCCGCCGACGGCACCGTCGAGGTCGTGAACGCGGCCGGCGACGTGCTGCTGAGCCACGACGTCCAGGCCGGCGACATCTGGCGCGCCTGCACCACCAAGGACGTCGCCATCCGCGACTGGGTCAAGCTCGCCGTCAACCGCGCCCGCGCCACCGGCTCCCCCGCCGTGTTCTGGCTCGACGCGCAGCGCGGCCACGACGCGCAGCTCATCGCCAAGGTCGAGGAGTACCTGGGCGACCACGACACCGAGGGCCTCGACATCCACGTCATGGCGCCGGCCGAGGCGACGGCATTCTCCCTCGCGCGCATCCGCCAGGGCCTGGACACCATCTCGGTGACCGGCAACGTGCTGCGCGACTACAACACGGACCTGTTCCCCATCCTCGAGCTGGGGACGTCGGCCAAGATGCTGTCCGTCGTGCCGCTGATGAACGGCGGCGGGCTCTTCGAGACCGGCGCCGGCGGCTCCGCCCCGAAGCACGTGCAGCAGCTGCTCGCGGAGAACTACCTGCGCTGGGACTCGCTCGGCGAGTTCTTCGCGCTGGCCGCGTCGTTCGAGCACCTGGCCACGGCCACCGGCAACGCGCGCGCCCAGGTGCTCGCGGACACCCTCGACCGCGCCACGGGCACGTTCCTCGACCAGGACAAGTCCCCGACGCGCCGCGTCGGCGGGATCGACAACCGCGGCTCGCACTTCTACCTGGCGCTGTACTGGGCCCAGGAGCTCGCCGCGCAGTCGGAGGACGCCGAGCTGGCCGCCGCGTTCGGGCCGCTGGCCGCGTCGCTCGCCGAGCAGGAGTCGACGATCGTCGCCGAGCTCGTCGGCGTGCAGGGCTCGCCCGCCGACATCGGCGGCTACTACCGCCCCGACGCGGCCAAGGCCGCCGCGGTGATGCGCCCGTCCGCCACCTTCAACACGGCGCTCGAGGCCCTGTAGCGCCGAGGTAGTCCGGAATCTCGCGAGGTAGTTCGAAAATCGCCGAGGTAGTTCCCCCGGGGTGGTCCGACCTCCTAGGGGGAACTACCTCGGCGTGCTACCAGGACCAGCCGCGGGAGCTGAGCTCCAGCTCCTCGCGCAGCCGCTCCGCGGACTCGGCGCGCTCGCCGGCGCGCACCGGCAGGTCGACGACGCTCAGCCCGGCGAGGCGGCACGCCTCCCGGAGCAGGGCGTCGTACGCCGACTGCGCCGCGCGGGAGTGGTGCGCACGCGCGTACACCTGCGGGTCGTCGTCGATGGCGCGCAGTTCGCGCGAGAGCTCACCCAGGCGCACCTGGACGGTCAGCGTCAGGAGCGGGTCGGACGCGAGGTCCCGACGGCGGCGCGACCGCCGCTCGACGGCCTCCCGGTGCGCTCCCGAGCGCACCCACGACCATGCGGCGACCGTCACGAACGCCACGACCGCCACCGTCACGAGCGCCAGCTGCCACGTCATCGGAGCACCACCTCCGCACCCTTTTTCAGCCTATGCCGGGCGCGTCGCGCACGCGACAATCGGCGGCATGCCGGCGCACCGGGCCCTCGCGGCGACCATCCTCGCGGTGGTCGCGCTGCTCCTGGCGGCCTGCGGCTCCCGGGTGCCGCCGCAGTCGGCGGAGCCGCCCCTGGTGCTCGCGGCCGCCGAGGCGCTGCCGCCCGGCGCGACCGGCAGCGTCGACGTCGGCGGTCGGCCCGTCCAGGTCCACGTGCCGCCCTCGTACGACCCCGCCCGCCCGGCCCCGCTGGTCGTCGT
Organism: Isoptericola sp. NPDC055063; assembly: GCF_053608125.1. Lineage (NCBI taxonomy): Bacteria > Bacillati > Actinomycetota > Actinomycetes > Micrococcales > Promicromonosporaceae > Isoptericola > Isoptericola sp. NPDC055063. Next base: position 281,025 of record NZ_JBSGUW010000004.1, read on the forward strand.
CCTGCACGGCCTCGGCTCCGGCGCCGCCCGCGTGGACGCCGCCCTCGGGCTGCGCGACGGGGCGCTCGCGCGCGGCGTGCTCTACGCCCTGCCCGAGGGGACGGAGGGCCCCGACGGCCGGCGGTTCTGGAACGCGAGCGACGCCTGCTGCGGCGTCGACCGCGCCGGCGTCGACGACTCCGCCTACCTCGCTCTCGTGATCCGCACGCTCGGGGCCACGTACGCCGTGGACCCGGACCGGGTCGCCGTCGTCGGGTACTCGAACGGCGGGTTCATGGCCTACCGCACGGCGTGCGACCACGCCGACCTCGTGTCCGTCGCCGTGTCGCTCGCGGGGGCGATGCCCGCGGACGAGGGCGCCTGCCGTCCCTCGCGCGCGGTGACCGTCGTGCAGGCGCACGGCACCGCCGACGCCGTCATCCGCGCGGACGGCGGGGTCCGCGACGGGCACGCCTACCCGTCGGCCGCGAGGTCCGCCGCCGACTGGGCACGCCTCGACGGCTGCGACCCGGCGCCCACGGGCGCCACCGCAGGGCGCGACCTCGACGGGGCGATCCCCGAGGCCGAGACCACCGCGACGACGTGGGACGGGTGCTCGGGCGGCACCTCGGTCGAGCTGTGGTCGATCGCGGGCGCCGGGCACGCCCCCGCCCTCACCGGGACGTTCGCGACGTCGGTGCTCGACCTCGTGACGGGCGAGCGCTGAGCCGTCTGCCTGTCTGCCAGCGCCCGACCAAGGCTCGCCTGGCCTTGCTGGCGGCGCGCGGGAAGGCTCCCTAACCTGGAATGGTTCAAGAGAGCGATCGTCACCGGAAGGAAGGTTCACCCATGACCACTCCCACGATGAAGCGCATCACTCCCCGCGCCGCCGCGTCCGACACCCTCCGCGCCCACCTGCAGCGCGTGCTCGTCGCGCTGGTCGACCTGCACGTCCAGGGCAAGCAGGCCCACTGGAACGTCACCGGCCGCGGGTTCCGCGACCTGCACCTCCAGCTCGACGAGCTGGTCGACGTCGCCCGCGAGCACAGCGACGCCGTCGCCGAGCGGCTCCGCGCGCTCCAGGCCGTGCCGGACGGGCGCACCGAGACCGTCGCCACCACGACGGACCTGTCCCCGTACCCCGCTGGCCTGGTGTCCGTCGAGGACACGGTCGACGCGATCGTCGAGCGCGTGGCGCAGGCCACGGAGGTCGCGCGCGAGGTGCACGACGACGTCGACGCGGAGGACCCGACCACGGCCGACCTGCTGCACGAGATCATCACCGACCTCGAGAAGCAGGCGTGGATGATCTCGTCGGAGAACCACGAGGTCTGAGCCGGCCCGCGGGCGATCGCCCGGACCCGGTCACGACGACGGCGCGCCCCCGGTCGGGGACGCGCCGTCGTCGTTCGTCGAGGCCTGTGCCGGTCAGATCACGCCGAAGGCGATCATCGCGTCGGCCACCTTGGTGAAGCCCGCGATGTTCGCGCCGACGACGTAGTCGCCCGGGGCGTCGTACTCCTCCGCCGTGGCGAGGCAGTTGTCGTGGATGTTGGTCATGATCTCCGCGAGGCGGGACTCGGTGTGCTCGAAGCTCCACGAGTCGCGGGACGCGTTCTGCTGCATCTCGAGCGCCGAGGTGGCCACACCGCCGGCGTTGGCCGCCTTGCCCGGGCCGAACAGCACGCCGGCGTCGCGCAGGAGCCCCACGGCCTCGGGCGTCGTGGGCATGTTGGCGCCCTCCGCGACGGCGCGCACGCCGTTCGCAACGAGCTGCTTGGCGTCCGCCTCGCTGAGCTCGTTCTGCGTGGCGCACGGCAGCGCGACGTCGGTGGGGACGTCCCAGATGCTGCCGTCGGTCACGAGGCGCGCGCCCGGGCGGCGCTCCACGTAGTCCGCGACGCGGCCGCGCTCCACCTCCTTGATCTCCTTGAGGAGGTCGAGGTCGATGCCGGCCTCGTCGACGACGTAGCCGGAGGAGTCGGAGAACGTCACGACGCGGCCGCCGAGCTGCGCGGCCTTCTCGGCGGCGTAGATCGCGACGTTGCCGGAGCCGGAGACCGAGACGCGGCGGCCGTCCAGGCTCTCGCCCTGCGTGCCGAGCATGCTCTGCGCGAAGAGGACCGCGCCGTAGCCGGTGGCCTCACGACGCACGAGCGAGCCGCCCCAGGTGAGGCCCTTGCCGGTGAGCACGCCGGACTCGTAGCGGTTGGTGATCCGCTTGTACTGCCCGAACAGGTACCCGACCTCGCGGGCGCCCACGCCGATGTCGCCGGCCGGCACGTCCGTGTACTCGCCGATGTGGCGGTACAGCTCGGTCATGAACGACTGGCAGAACCGCATGACCTCGCCGTCCGAGCGGCCGCGCGGGTCGAAGTCGGAGCCCCCCTTGCCGCCGCCGATGGGCAGGCCGGTGAGCGCGTTCTTGAAGATCTGCTCGAAGCCGAGGAACTTCACGATCCCCAGGTAGACCGAGGGGTGGAAGCGCAGGCCGCCCTTGTACGGGCCGAGGGCCGAGTTGTACTCGACGCGGAAGCCGCGGTTGATCCGCACGCGGCCGGTGTCGTCGACCCACGGCACGCGGAAGATGATCTGCCGCTCGGGCTCGCAGATGCGCTCGAGGACCGCCGCCTCCACGTACTGCGGGTTCTTGCGCAGCACCGGGCCCAGCGACTCGAAGACCTCGCGCACGGCCTGGTGGAACTCCACCTCGCCGGGATTGCGCCGCAGCACCTCGGCGAACACTGGCTGCAGACGGTCTTCCATCGGGGCTCCTCCCGGTCGGTGGGGACGCGCCCGCGGGCCCGGGAGGGCGGCACGGCACACGCACGACCTTCGCAGGGTAGCCGACCGGCGAGACGCCATCTCACGCGGCGAGACGGCGCGATCCGGTCCCCGGAGGCCCGTGGTGCGATCTCTCGCGCCGACCGGGCAGGTGACGCGAGAGTTCACGTCGTCGAAGGCCTTCGACGACGGAAGCCCCACGTGGCGCGCGTCTCATCCGCGGCCCGCCTCATCCGTTCGGATGAGGCCGCCGTCCCCGGCCGTGCGATGCCTCGGCCGTCCGCGGCGTCGCACGCTGGACGCCGGAGCCGAGACGCGGCTCGTGGAAGCAGTCAGGAGAGCTCGATGAACAAGCGACTCGTCGCCACCGTCACCGCCGCCGCGGCCCTCGGCGGCCTGGGCCTGGTCGGCGCCCAGCCGGCCCTCGCGCAGGGGGACGTCGACCACGGGCGCCCCGCCTCGTACGCGCTCACCGGCGACCCCGAGGGCAGCCGGTTCGAGGGCATCGGCGCCGACCAGCGCCGCGGCACCTTCTACGTCAGCGAGGTCACCGGCGGCGAGATCCATCGCGGCGACGTGCGCGACGGCCGGACCAAGGAGTGGCTGCCCGAGGGCGCCGACGGCCGCACCACGGCGCGCGGCATCACCGTGGACGCCGCGGGGAACGTCTACGTCGCCGGCGGCCCGAACGGTCTCACGGGCGACCGCCCCGACCTGTGGGTGTACTCGCCCGAGGGCGACCTGCTCGCCGCGCTCCAGGTGCCCGCCGACGAGGCGTTCCTCAACGACGTCGCGATCGGCCCGGACGGCGCCGCCTACTTCACCGACTCCAACGACCCCCGCATCTACCGCGTCGCGCAGGGGGCGGACGGCTGGGAGGCCGAGGTCTGGGCCGACGCCACCGGCACGGTCGAGCGCCAGGAGGGCTTCAACCTCGGCGGCATCGTGCTGTCGGCCGACCGCAGCGCGTTCGTCGTCGCGCAGGGCAACACGGGCGACCTGTGGCGCTTCGGGCTCGACGGCTCGGTCCGCGCGATCGACACCGGTGCCGCGGACCTCGTGAACGCCGACGGCCTCGTGCGGCAGGGCAACCGCCTCACCGTGGTGCGCAACTTCGACCACGCGATCGCCACGCTGCGGCTGTCCGCCGACGGATCGCAGGCCCGCTACCTCGGCCAGCAGGACACCGACCCGACCAAGGTCTTCACCACGGCCAAGGAGCTCCGCGGGCGCGTCCTTTTCGTCGAGAGTGAGTTCGGCGACGGCCCCGCCACCCCGCCCTACCAGGTGACGACGAACCCCTTCGCCGGCTGACCCGCTACCCCACTGCCCAGAACGCTGTGAGCGGGGGGGGGGGGGGGGGGTTTGGGGGTACGGAGGAGAACAAAACAAAAAAAGAACGGGCTTGTCGGCC
>NZ_JBSGUW010000004.1:285211-290375 GCF_053608125.1 Isoptericola sp. NPDC055063
AACCACAAGCTATGTGACACACGACCAAACAGGGGCGAGGGGTGTGGTGGTGTGTGTCGTGGTTCTGAAGCACGGAAAAACCCACCACACCCCCGCTCACAGCGTTCTTGCGGGGCCGGGCTCAGCCGAAGATGCGCGGCAGCGTGCCCTCGTGGGCCTCGCGGGCCTCGTCCAGCGGCACCGTGAAGGTCTCGCCGTCGAAGCCGCCGGCCACGACCAGCGCCTCGCCGCCGGTGCGGCCGAGCCGCAGGACGGGGACGCCGGCGGCCTCGGCCACCGCGACGAGCTCGGACTCGTGCTCCGGGTCCACGGCCACCAGGGCGCGCGCGGTGGACTCGCTGAACAGCGCGGCGAACGGCGTCACGCCGTCGCGGCCGGTGACGCCGTCGAGCGCGACGTCCGCGCCGACGCCATAGCGCAGCGAGGCCTCGATCAGGCCCTGGGCGAGGCCGCCCTCGGACAGGTCGTGCGCGGCGGCGACGAGGCCCTGCTCGCGGGCCTCGACCAGCACCGAGGCGAGAGCGCGCTCGGCACCGAGGTCCACGCGCGGCGGCAGGCCGCCGAGGTGCCCGTGCTCGACGTCGGCCCACGCGGACCCGTCGAGCTCGTCGGCCGTGCGGCCCAGCAGCAAGATCGACAGGCCCTCGGCGCGCCAGCCGGACGGCACCGCGGTGCGCACGTCGTCGATCACGCCGAGGACGCCGACGACGGGCGTCGGGTGGATCGACGAGTCGATCTGCCCGGGCTCGCCGGTGCCGTTGTAGAGCGAGACGTTGCCGCCGGTGACCGGGACGCCCAGCTCCTGGCACGCGTCCGCGAGGCCCTCGATCGCCTCGACGAGCTGCCACATCGAGTCCGGGTGCTCCGGCGAGCCGAAGTTGAGGCAGTCCGTCACGGCGAGCGGCGTGGCTCCGGCCGTCGCGACGTTGCGGTACGCCTCCGCGAGGGCGAGCTGGGCGCCCGTGCGGGGGTCGAGCTTGCCGTAGCGGCCGTTCGCGTCGGTCGCGAGCGCGACGCCGCGGCCGGTGGCCTCGTCGACGCGGACCACGCCGCCGTCGTCGGGCTGGGCGAGCGCGGTGTTGCCCTGGACGAAGCGGTCGTACTGGTTCGTCACCCACGCCTTCGAGGCGAGGTTCGGCGAGGCGAGCAGGCGCAGCGCGGTGGCGCGCAGGTCGTCGGCCGACGTCGGACGGGCGAGGCCCGCGGCCACCGTGGTGTCGGCCTGGAGGCCGTCCTGCCAGGCCGGTCGGGCGTAGGGCCGCTCGTAGACCGGGCCCTCGTGAGCGACGGTCCGCGGGTCGACGTCCACGATCCGCTGGCCGTGGTGGTCGATGGTGAGGCGGCCGGAGTCGTTGACCTCGCCGATGACGGCGGTCTCGACGTCCCACTTGCCGGTGATCGCGAGGAACTGCTCGAGCTTCTCCGGCGTGACCACCGCCATCATGCGCTCCTGCGACTCCGACATGAGGATCTCGCCGGCGTTGAGCGTGGGGTCGCGCAGCAGCACGTCGTCGAGCCAGACGTGCATGCCGCCGTCGCCGTTCGAGGCCAGCTCGCTCGTCGCGCAGGAGATGCCCGCGGCGCCGAGGTCCTGGATGCCCTCGACGACCTGCGCCGCGTAGAGCTCCAGGCAGCACTCGATGAGCACCTTCTCCATGAAGGGGTCGCCCACCTGGACGCTCGGACGCTTGGCCGGCACGCCGTCCTCGAAGGTCTCCGACGCGAGGATGGAGGCGCCGCCGATGCCGTCGCCGCCGGTGCGCGCACCGAAGAGCACCACCTTGTTGCCCACGCCCGAGGCGTTGGCCAGGTGGATATCCTCGTGGCGCAGCACGCCGAGGCACAGCGCGTTGACGAGCGGGTTGCCCTGGTAGGAGCCGTCGAAGACGAGCTCGCCGCCGATGTTGGGCAGGCCGAGGCTGTTGCCGTAGCCGCCGACGCCGGACACGACGCCGTGCACGACGCGGGCGGTGTCCGGGTGGTCGACGGCGCCGAAGCGCAGCTGGTCCATCACGGCCACGGGGCGCGCGCCCATCGAGATGATGTCGCGGACGATGCCTCCGACGCCGGTCGCGGCGCCCTGGTACGGCTCGACGAACGACGGGTGGTTGTGCGACTCGACCTTGAAGGTGACCGCCCAGCCGTCGCCGACGTCGACGACGCCCGCGTTCTCGCCGATGCCGACGAGCAGGTGCTCCTTCATCTCGTCGGTGACGCGGTCACCGAACTTCTTCAGGTGCACCTTGGACGACTTGTACGAGCAGTGCTCGGACCACATCACGGAGTACATCGCGAGCTCGGCGGCCGTGGGGCGGCGGCCGAGCAGGTCGCGGATGCGCTGGTACTCGTCCGGCTTGAGCCCGAGCTCCGCGAACGGCTGCGCCTCGTCGGGCGTGGAGGCGGCGTTCTCGACGGTGTCCAGCTGGGGACGGGGGGCGGACACGGCTTCAGCGCTGTCGGCAGCGGCGGTCATCAACTTCCCTCGGGTCGCACGAGTACAAGCACGGGTGGCCGGAATGCTCCGGGTGCTCGGACCGGGTGATCGCCGCACCGCCTCGCGGTGCCGGTATCCGGCGTCGGTTCCGGGCGGGGGCGCCACACGGCGCGCCGCCAGTCTACCGGCGTCCGCCGCGACCCCGGACGGGCGGCCCGGCAGGATGGGCCCGTGCCGATCCTGCCCACCGTCCGCGACCCCCGGCTGATCACCGTGCGCCGGGGCGGGACCCTCACCGACGACCACCACCGGATGCTGGCCGCGTGGGCCGTGGCCTGCGCCGACCACGTGCTGCCGCTCTTCGAGCGGGAGGCGCCCGACGACCCGCGCCCGCGCGAGGCGCTCGACGTGGCGCGCGGCTGGATCCGCGGCGAGGTGCCGATGCGCGAGGCGCACCGCACCGCCTTCGTCGCGAACGCCGCCGGCAAGGGGCGCCCCGACCCGGCCCGGTTCGCCGCCCTCGCGGCGGGGCAGGCGGTCGCCGTCGCGCACGTCGCCGCGCACGACCTGGGCGCCGCCGCCTACGCGATCCGGGCCGCGAGCGCCGCGGCCCCCGCCGGCGGCGCGGAGGCCGCGCGCCTCGCGGAGCGCGACTGGCAGCGGAAGCAGGTGCCCGCCGAGCTGCTCGACCTCGTCCTCGACGACCAGCGGGCGCGCAGCGCGATCTGCTGGGACGTCTTCGACGACTGACCCTCAGCCGCCCTCGGGCCGCGACCGCGCCGCCGAGGGGTCGAGGGCGGTCGCCGCCGCCGCGGCGGCCCCGAGGAGCAGCCCCACCCGCGTGTGCGGGAGACGGAGCCCGCGCGCACGCCAGCGCTCGCCGCGCCGGTAGGCCCACTTCTCCCCCGCCACCGCCACGACGACGGCGACGACCACGGCGGCACCCGCCGCGACGCCCACGACGACCGGGTCCGGCAGGGGGTCCGCGCCGTCGAGGCCGGCCTCGCCGAGCAGCACGTTGTCGTCCCGGCCGGCCGCGGCGCCGGGGCCGCCCGCACCGTCGGCGCCGACCGCGCCGTCCTGGAGACCGTCGCCGTCGACCGCGTCCGCGGCGGCTGCGCCCAGGTCGCGCAGCTCGTCGCGCACCTCCCGTAGGCCGTCGAGCGCGGACCGGCCCTCCTGCGTCGCGACGGTGACGAGGGCGACGCCGCCGCCGAGCACGGCGACCTTGGTCAGCGCGCGGGCCCACCGCGGCCCGACGACGTCCGGGACGGCATACCAGGCCAGGGTCGCCAGGCCCGTGATCGCGACGCTGCGGGCGTCGACCCGGCGGCTGTCGGCCGGCGTCTCCATGGGTCACCTCCGGGTGAGGGGCTGAAGTTCTGCGTGCTCCCGAGGTCGCGGAGCGGCACCCGGGACAACGGCCGGCGGGGAGTGCGAGTTCCTCCGCCCGCCGCCGCACGACCCGGGACCTGCGGCGATGACCTCTTCTTGACTATCCTGCCCGCATCCTTGACCCAGGTCACGATCAGGTGACGCTTCTCCGTGAGCCAGGCCACGACCTCCGCCCGGACGGCCAAGGGTTTTGTCTTTTACCACAAGGTGGTTTGATGCGCTCGTGGAACTGCTCAGAACCTTTGCCCCGGGCGCTTTCGCGTACGGGCTGGCGTCCTGGTCGTGGCTGGGGGTCCACGGCAAGACGCCCCGCTTCACGACTGTCTTCGGCGACGTCTTCCTCGAGTCCCTGGAGGGGTGGTGGTTCCTCGACACCATCGAGGGGTCGCTCGAGCTCCGGTGGTCCACCGCGGTCGAGATGTACACCGAGCTGGACTCTCCCGACGGGCGCGCAGACCTCCTCCTGGAGGACCTCTGCCGGGAGGTCCTCGACGCCGGCACGCTCCCGCGCCCGGACGAGGTGCTCGCGTTCTCGCCGCACCCCGCCATCGGTGGGCGGCTGCACGTCGACCACGTGGCGCCCGTCCGGTTCGAGCTCGCGCTGCGGCTCACCGGCGAGATGCACCACCAGCTGCGCTCGGCGCTCGACGCGACGCCGTCGCCCCTGCTGCTGGGGCACGACGACCCGCCGCACCCGGTGCCCGTGCCGGCGCCCGCGCTCGACTGGCCGCACCCGCCTGGACGGTGACCGTGACGCACCTGTGACCTCCACGATCCGCCCTGCGGATGCACGAGCGCCCTACCTGTCGTCTCCTGGGAGAGGCACGGATGAGGCGGACCGTGGGAGGTAGGCATGAGACGGGTGCTCGTCGTCGGGCTCGTCGTAGGGATCGCGGACGGGGCCCTGCTGGGCGCGTCTGCGGCGCTGGGCTGGACGTGGGTGGCGTGGGCCGCTCTGTTGCTCGGGCTCGGGGGCGCCGCCCTGGTGGCGCTGACCGTCCCGCCGCCGCGCGTCCCACGCCCGGCCACCGTGACCCTGGGGCTGCCGCTGCGTGACGAGCAGCCCGCCGAGGAACCCGTCCCCGCCGCGGCCGCTGTCGGAGCCACCGTCGACGCCGCCGACGTTCCGGCCGCCGTCCCCGCGGGGGCGCCCGCCGAGGACGTCCCCGGCGCCGTCGTCGAGGAGTACCCGCGGCCGGTGCGCACGACCGGGGAGCCGACGCCCGCCGCGGCCTGACGCACCCGTCCCCCACGAGACGCCGGTGGGGGCCCCCGAAGAATCTTTTCGAAGGGGCCCCCAGGGGGTTCGGGGGGGCGGCGGCGGGGGGGCTTTTT
>NZ_JBSGUW010000004.1:290385-304344 GCF_053608125.1 Isoptericola sp. NPDC055063
TCTACGCCCCCGAGGGGGGCGCGCCCGCCCCGGTCGCGCTGAGCGTCGCCGCTCCCTCCCCCCAGCCCTCCCTCCCCCCCCCCCCCCCCGGCGTCCGGGGCGACCGGCGTCAGGAGCGCTTCTGCTTCTTGAGCGCCTTCTCGCTGACCGGCGCGGTGCCGTCGGCCCGCTGCTGCGCGTAGTACGCGCGCGCCTCGTCCTGCCGCTCCGCCTCGATGCCCGACGCGATGACCGCCCGCAGGTGCTCCTGCCCGTAGCCCCACGCGTCCACCAGGTCGACGGCGTGCGGGCGCAGGCGGTCGAGCAGGCGGTCGACGTACGACGTGACCGTGCGCGCGCGCTGCGCGGACAGGCGCCCGTTGATCAGGTACCACGCCAGGTTGCGCTCGATGAGCGTGAGGCCGAAGACGTCGCGCACCCAGGTCATCACGCGGCGGGTGCCCGGGTCCTCGATCTGCTCGAGCGCGTCGGTGAACGCCGACCAGCGCAGCAGGTCGGCGTGCGCGCGGGCGGCCTCGACGAGCTGCACCTGGTTCTCGTCGAAGATCTTGGCCGCCGTCGCCGGGTCGGCCTTCTGCGCCGGGCGCAGCCCCATCGCGACGTCCTCGACCAGCGTCGCGACGCGGTCGGCGAGCAGCTCGCGCTGCGTCTCCGCGTCGCGCAGGTGGCCGGCGGCGCGGCGCGGGTCGCCGGCGTCCGCGAGCGCCTGCCCCGCCCGGCGCAGACCGGTGCGGTGCAGCGCGGCGTCCGCGGCGCGGTCGACGACGAACCGCGCGATGCCGGCGGGGGTCGACGTGGCGCCCTTGAGCTCCTTGGCGTAGTCGCCCACGAGGCGCTTGGCCACGAGCTGCAGCAGCACCGTGTTGTCGCCCTCGAACGTGGCGTACACGTCCATGTCGTGGTGCAGGCTCGTGATGCGGTTCTCGGTGATGAAGCCCGCGCCGCCGCAGGCCACGCGGGCCTCCTGCAGGGTCTCGAGCACGAACGTGGTCGACGTCGCCTTGAGCGCCGCCGCCATCGTCTCGAGGTCCTCGCGGTTCTCCGGGGTGTCCTTCTCCCCGGAGAAGACGTCGTCGAACAGGTCGAGCAGGCGGTCGTGCGCGAAGTGCGTCGCGTACGTCTCGGCGATGCGCGGGAACAGGCGGCGGCGGTGCGTCGCGTAGTCCAGCAGCACCGTCTCCTCGATGGGCGACGCCGACGTGAACTGGCGGCGCTCGGCGCCGTACTTCACGGCGATGGCGAGGCCGAGCTTGGAGGCCGTCGACGCGGCGCCGTCCAGGGACACGCGGCCCTGCACGAGCGAGCCGAGCATGGTGAAGAAGCGGCGACCCGGGCTGTCGATCGACGACGAGTACGTGCCGTCCTCCGCGACCGCCCCGTAGCGGGCCAGCAGGTCCGCGCGCGGGATGCGCACCTGGTCGAAGGCGAGGCGACCGTTGTCGACGCCGCGCAGGCCGCCCTTGAGGCCGTCGTCGTGCCCGCTGATCCCGGGCAGGAACTCCATCGTCTCCGGGTCGCGCACGGGCACGTAGAAGCAGTGCACCCCGTGGTTGACGCCGTTCGTGATCAGCTGCGCGAAGACGGTCGCCGCCGTGGCGTGCACGGCCGCGTTGCCCAGGAACTCCTTCCACGCCGCGCGGAACGGCGTGTGGATGACGAACTCCTGCGTCTCGGGGTCGTAGGTGGCCGTCGTGGCCACCGACGCGACGTCCGAGCCGTGCCCGATCTCCGTCATCGCGAACGCACCCGGCACCGACAGGTCCATCGCGCCAGGGAGCAGGCGGTCCTGCTGCTCGGGCGTGCCCAGGTGCAGGATCGCCGACCCGAACAGGCCCCACTGGACCCCCGCCTTGATCTGCAGCGACGGGTCGGCCACGGCGAGCTCCTCGAAGCCCGCGAGGTTCGCGCCCGGGGAGTCCGCCCCGCCGAGGCGCGTCGGGTAGCCCAGCCACACCTGGTGCCGCTCGTCGGTGGCGAGCAGCTTCATCTGCTCGAGCACGCGCTCGCGGTGCTCGGCCATGGACAGCGACTCGTCCTTCCAGAACGTCGGGTCGGTCGCGCGCTCGCGGGCGTAGCGACGCCACTCGGGCCAGCGACCGAGCAGCTGCTCGGACAGGCCGGCGACGTCGACGCGCGGGGTCGCCTTGGGGGCGGGTGCGGCCTGCGTCGTCGCGGGACGGTCGGACGTCGTGGTCATCGGTTCTCCTGCGGGTGTGCGGGGTTGGAGGTCGGGAAGGTCGGGGGAGGCGTCGCGCCCTCGTGGTGGAGGACGCCGACGGGGCCGGTCCACAGCCAGAGCGTCACCTGCTCGGTGAGCTCCTCCCGGGTGAGGCGTCCGGGGCCCTCGTGGCCGAGCCACCACTCGCCGGCGCCGCGGACGAAGCCGACGGCTCCTGCGGCCCACGCGGCCGCGAGGGCGGGTGCCACCTGGACGGCGCGGGCGAAGGGCTCGGCCACCAGCTCGATGACGGAGTCGAGGTACGCGCCGAGCGCCTCGACCTGCCCGGTCCCGGCGGCTCCCGGCGCGGGCTCGTTGCCGCCGATGGCGGTGCGCGTCACGAACCAGTAGACGTTGGGCGAGTGCTCGATCATCTCGAGGTAGACGCGGACCATCGCGCGCAGCGCGGCGTGCGGGCTCGGCGCCGCCTCGGCGGCCTCCCGGAGGGCGTCGTGCATCGTCGCGACGACGTGCGCGGACACGGCGAGGCGCAGCCCCGCCTTGTCGTCGAAGTACCGGTAGACGATCGACTTCGAGGTGCCCGCCTCGGACGCGATCTCGTCCATCGAGACCCCGGGCCCGCCGCGGTGCACCGCCTTGCGTGCGGCGTTGACGAGCTGCGCCCGCCGCGCGGCACGATGGTCGTCCCAGCGCGTCGAGCGACCGTCGAGGGCCGATCGAGAATCCTGGTTCGAGCGGGCGTCGAGCTGCTCCGCGGCCGTCATCGGCCGCACCTTGTGACTCGTCTCACGAGACTGAGAGTATCAGGTACTGTGAGTCCTACCTGACCGACGGAGTGAAGGATCTATCCCTGTGGCTACACGCAAGCCGTCCGGCACCTCCCGGACGTCGTCCTCGAACGCCTCACGCGCCGACGCGTCGTCCGCGACCCGGGAAGCGAGCTCGTCCGCCCCGCGTGACGCCGTGATCGTGGGCGGCAACCGCATCCCGTTCTCACGGGCCGGCAAGAAGTACGCCGACGCCTCCAACCAGGAGATGTTCACCGCCGCCCTCGAGGGCCTCGTCGCCCGCTACGGGCTCCAGGGCGAGCGCATCGGCGAGGTCGTGGGCGGCGCCGTCCTCAAGCACTCCCGCGACTTCAACCTCATCCGCGAGTCGGTGCTCGGCTCCTCGCTCTCCCCGCAGACGCCCGCCTTCGACCTGCAGCAGGCGTGCGCCACCGGGCTCGAGGCCGCCATCACCGTGGCGAACAAGATCCGACTCGGCCAGATCGAGTCCGGCATCGCCGGCGGCTCCGACACCATCTCCGACGCCCCCGTCGCCGTGAGCGAGGGGCTGCGCCGCGCGCTGCTCGACGCCTCGCACGCCAAGACGCTGCAGGCCCGCCTCAAGGCGTTCTCGAAGGTCCGCCCGTCCGACCTCAAGCCGCTCACCCCGGCCACGGACGAGCCCCGCACCGGGCTGTCGATGGGCGAGCACCAGGCGATCACCACCGCGCGCTGGGGCATCTCCCGCGCCGCGCAGGACGAGATCGCGCTCGCCAGCCACCAGCACCTCGCCGCCGCCTGGGACGCCGGGTTCTTCGACGACCTCGTCACGCCGTTCCGCGGCCTGACCCGCGACGACAACCTGCGCGCGGACACCTCGCTGGAGAAGCTCGCGAAGCTCAAGCCGGTCTTCGGACGCGGCCTCGCCGAGCCCGCCGAGCCGACCATGACGGCGGGCAACTCCACCCCGCTGACCGACGGCGCGTCCACCGTGCTGCTGTCGTCCGCCGCGTGGGCCGCGGAGCGCGACCTGCCCGTCCTCGCGCGGCTCGTCGACGCGGAGACCGCGGCGGTCGACTTCGTGCACGGCCACGACGGCCTCCTCATGGCGCCCGTGCACGCGGTGCCGCGCCTGCTGGCCCGCAACGGCCTCACCCTCGGCGACTTCGACTTCTTCGAGATCCACGAGGCGTTCGCGTCGACCGTCCTCACGACGCTCGCCGCCTGGGAGGACGCCGACTACTGCAAGGCGGAGCTCGGGCTCGACGAGCCGCTCGGGAGCGTCGACCGCGACAAGCTCAACGTGAACGGCTCCTCCCTCGCCGCGGGCCACCCGTTCGCGGCCACCGGCGGGCGCATCCTCGCCACGGCGGCGAAGCTGGTGGCGGCGAAGGCCGCCGAGACCGGCAAGCCCGCCCGCGCCCTCATCTCCATCTGCGCCGCGGGCGGCCTCGGGGCCACCGCCGTCGTCGAGTCCGTCTGAGAGGAACCCGTGACCGACTCCTACACCAAGGCCGTCAACTCCGGCTTCACCAAGACGCTCGCGAAGAAGCTGGGCCTGCCGCGCCCCGCGATCCTCCGCCGCTTCCGCGCGGGCGACCCGCTCACCGTCGGGCCGGTGCTCGTCGTCTCGGACGACGCCTCCACCGGCGACGCGGACACGATCGCCCAGGAGCTGCTCGGCTGGGGGCTCGACGTGCGCCGCCAGCCCACCGACGACGCGCGCTGGGGCGCCGTCGTGCTCGTCCTCACGCAGGTCGCGCGGCCGACCGACGCCTCCCCCGCGGTGCTCGCCGTCGGGTCGGTGCTGCGCCGGCTCGCCACCAACGGCCGCGTGGTGACCGTCTCGCGCGCGGCCGCGGACGGCGACGCCCCGGCCCTGGCCGCGGCCCGCAACGGCGTCGACGGCTTCCTGCGCTCGCTGGCCAAGGAGCTGCGCGCGGGCGCCACCGGCAACGGGATCGTGCTCACCGACGGCGCCGCCGTCGACGGCACCTCCGTGCTCGCCACGCTGCGGTTCTTCCTGTCCGCCCGCTCCGCGTACGTGGACGGCCAGCTCCTTCCGGTCGGACCGGCCGACGCCGACGCCCCCGCCGACTGGGACCGACCCCTGGCCGGGAAGGTCGCCGTCGTCACCGGCGCAGCCCGCGGCATCGGCGCGGCGATCGCGAAGACCCTCGCGCGCGACGGCGCGACCGTCGTCTGCGTGGACGTCCCCGCCGCCGGCGAGGGACTGGCCCGCACCGCCAACGCGGTGGGCGGCACCGCCCTCCAGCTCGACGTGACGAGCGACGACGCGGGCCGCCGCATCCTGGAGCACGCGCGCACCCGGCACGGCGGGCTCGACGTCGTCGTGCACAACGCGGGCATCCTGCGCGACAAGCTCCTGGCCAACATGAAGCCCGCCCAGTGGGACGCCGTCATCGCCGTGAACCTCGAGGCCCAGCTGCGGATCAACGACCAGCTGCTCGGGCTCGACGGCGGCGAGGGCGTCGACGGGCTGCGCATCGTCTCGCTCGCGTCGACCTCCGGAATCGCCGGCAACAAGGGCCAGACCAACTACGGCTACTCGAAGGCCGGCGTCATCGGGCACACCCGTGCCACGGCGCCGCTGGTGGCCGCGCGCGGCGGCACCGCGAACGCCGTCGCACCCGGCTTCATCGAGACCGACATGACGTCGTCGATCCCGTTCGCCACCCGCGAGGTGGCCCGCCGGCTCAACTCGCTGCAGCAGGGCGGCCAGCCGGTCGACGTCGCCGAGGCGATCGTCTTCCTCGCCTCGCCCGCGTCCGCCGGGGTCAACGGCCAGGTGCTGCGCGTGTGCGGCCAGAACCTGGTGGGGCGGTGACGGCCGCCGCGCCGGCCACCAGCGCCGGGGAGCCGCTGCGCGTCGAGACGCTGCCGACCCTCCCCGGGCTCGGCGGGCTGTACGCGCGCGGCGCCGCCACGTCCGGCCGCATCGCCGCGGGCCGGGCGATGCCGGGGCTGCCCGTCATCGGGCAGGGCAGGTCCGGCGAGGGGGACGGCGAGGAGCCGCCCCTGACGCTGCCCGGCGTCGCCTACCGCGTCACCGGCGTGCCGACGGCGGACCTCGCCCACCACCTGCACGACTACCAGCGGCTGCTGCACGAGCCGGTCACCGACGTGCTGCCCGCGGGCTACCTGCACGTGCTCGCGTTCCCGCTGGCGACGGCGGTCATGGTGCGCGGCGACTTCCCGCTGCCGCTGCTCGGCATGGTGCACCTCGCGAACGACGTCGTCGTGCGCGGTCCCGTGGTGCTCGGCGACGTGCTCGAGGTGCGGGCGTGGGCCGAGAACCTGCGCCCGCACAAGCGCGGCGTCCAGGTGGACCTCGTCGCCGAGGTGCGCCGGCAGGACGAGACGGCCGGCGCGCCCGTGTGGCGCGGCGTGTCGACCTACCTCGCCAAGGGGTTCCACCTGCCGTGGACCGCGGAGGCGGACGCCTCCGACGCCGCGACGGACGAGCCCGAGGACGGCGAGGAGCGCGCGCCCGCCGGCACGTGGACGCCCCCGCTGCCGACCGGCCGCTGGGCGCTCGGGCCGGGCACCGGCCGCGCGTACGGCGCGGTCTCCGGCGACCGGAACCCGATCCACCTGTCGGCCCTGTCCGCCAAGGCGTTCGGGTTCCCCCGCGCCATCGCGCACGGCATGTACACCGCGGCCCGCGCGCTGGCCGACGTCGGGAACGCCCGCGGAGACGCGTACCGGTGGACGGTCGAGTTCGCCTCGCCGGTGCTGCTGCCGGGCACCGTCGACGTCGCCGTGACGCCAGAGCCCGGGACCCCCGGCTTCGCGTACGTCGGCTGGAACGGCGGCCGCGGCCGCCAGCACTTCCGCGGCACCGTCACCCCGCTCTGACCGGGCTCCGCCCGCCTGCCGAACAGGCAGTTGACACCGTTATCGCACCCGAGAGCGCGCGATAACGGTGTCAACTGCCTGTTCGGCGGCGGAGGCGTGCGGCAGGATCGGCGCATGGCGACTCTCGGCTGCATCCTCGCGCCCTACGGCAACCCGCCCTCGCGGTTCGTCCCGTTCGCCCGCACCGCCGAGGCGGCCGGCCTCGACGAGGTGTGGCTGTGGGAGGACTGCTTCCTCGAGTCCGGCCCGAGCGCCGCCGCCGCGATGCTGGCCGCCACGGAGCGGCTCTCCGTGGGGATCGGTGTCATGCCGCTGCCGCTGCGGAACGTGGCCCTCACCGCGATGGAGACCGCGACCATCGACGGGATGTTCCCGGGCCGCTTCGTGCCGGGCGTCGGGCACGGGGTACAGGACTGGATGGGGCAGGTCGGGGCGCGCGTGGGCTCGCCGCTGACGCTGATGCGCGAGCAGGTCGGCGCCCTGCGGGCCCTGCTCGCCGGCCAGAAGGTGACCGCCTCCGGCCGTTACGTCACGCTCGACGGCGTCGCCCTCGACTGGCCGCCCGCCGTCGCGCCCCTCGTGGTCGCGGCGGCGAAGGGGCCCAAGACGCTGCGACTGGTGGGCGAGGTCGCCCAGGGCGTCGTCATCGACGGCGACACGGGCGTCGCCGGGGCCCGTCAGGCGGTCGCGCTGGTGGACGAGGGGCGCGCCGCTGCCGGCCTGCCGCCGGTCGCGGAGTCCACGCCCGACGGCGAGCACCCGTTCCGCACGGTCGCCTTCGCGCAGGTGGCCACCGGCCCCGGCGCGGCCGACCGGCTGCGCCGCTCCCTGGCCCGCTGGGACGTCGACGCCGGGTCCGACGACGTCCTCGAAGACCACGCCACCTGGGGCTCCGCCGAGGAGGTCGCGGACGGCCTGCGCCGCTTCGTCGACCTCGGCGTCACGACCGTCGTCGCGCAGCCGACCCTCGACGAGCCCGACCTGGACGGCTTCGCCGCGTTCCTCGGCGAGGAGGTCGCGCCGCTGCTGCGGTAGGCGTCAGCCCGCGGTGCGCGCGATCGTGCGGGTCCAGCGCCGCTCGAAGACGACCCCGTCGCCGTCGCGCGCGACCACCTCGTTCTCGGTGACGAACACGTGCTCGTCGCAGGTGATCTCCGACCGGGTGACGACGCTCGCGTCCCAGCCGTCCGCCATGCCCGCAGGCAGCGGGGCGCCGGGAGCGCGCCGCAGCCGCACGGTCCAGTCCGAGCGGGTCCGGGCGCTCGTGGCGTCGGGGCCGATCCAGTACCGCTCCAGCGCGTCCTCGGTGAACTCGAGGCCGTCCGGGTAGGTGCGGGTGCCGCCGTAGCGCGGGTCCACCTCGAGCAGCCACGATCCCTCGGCGACGTCGCGGACCACGCGACGCTCGGGGCGGGCCGCGTCCGCGTCCCCGAAGACCACGCCCAGCGGCGGCGCCTGCTCCGGCTCCTCGAACACCACGGGCGGGTGGGCGGCCGCGCGGTCGTGCACCGGCAGCTCGACGGCGCCGTCGCCGACCGCGACGGCCAGGACCGCGCCGCCCGGCTGCGGCCACACCCACGGCCAGTACGCGGACGACAGCGCGAGCCGCAGGCGGTGGCCCGGCGCGAGCGCGTACCCGGTGCCGGTCAGCTCGAACGACACCTCCTCGGTGGCGCCCGGGGTCCACGGCACCGCGCGGTCGCGCCCCCGCCGCGCCGAGAGGTTGAGGACGCCGCGCGTGATCAGCGTCGACGCGCCGTCCGGGCCGACGTCGCACAGCCGCGCCACGACCTGCCCCTTCGACCCGGAGCAGGTCAGACGCAGGCGGATCCGGGCGCGGCCGAGGATCTCCAGCGGCTCGGCGAGGGGCGCGGAGTCGAAGCAGAGGGAGCGGCCGTCCTCCTCGCGCTGGTCGGGCGGCAGGTCGGCGTCGTTGCCGAACGGGAAGAACCGGCCGGCGTCCACACCCGTGTGCGAGGGCGAGGCCACGAGCCACGACGTCGGCACCGGGTGGCCGCCCGCGAGCGCCTCCACCGTCGGGGCCGCGGTGCGCAATGCCGCGGCGGGCACGTCGTCGTCCCGCCCGGCGGCGGCCAGCGGCAGCTCGCGCACGGCCACGTGCGGGGACGGCCACGACGGCTCGCCCACCCAGCGGCCGGGCAGCTCGTCGTAGACGGTGGCGGGCGGCACGGACTCGCTGACCCACGCGCGCAGCGGCGGGTCGTCGAGCACGCCCCGGTCGGCGCCCTTGAGCCAGTGGTCCCACCAGCGCAGCGTCTCCTGCAGGAAGCCGATGGCGGGGCCCGGCGGCAGGCCGCGGTCCGGGTACTGGTGCGACCACGGGCCGAGGATGCCGCGCACCGGGGCGCGCAGGGCGCCGTCCTGCCCCGCCGCGGCCAGCCGCAGCACGGTGTCGCGGTACGGGTCGTTCCATCCGCCGACGGCGAGGACCGCCGCCGAGATCGTGGAGTAGTCCTCGATGACGCTGCCGTGGCGCCAGTAGTCGTCGCGCGTCTGGTGGGCGAGCCACGTGTGCACGAACGGCTCGGTGTGCTCCAGCCGGTCGAGCCACTGCGCGCGCCAGCCCTCCCCCACGTACGCCGGGTCCGGGGGCCGCGAGCAGAACGCGAGCATCGTGGCCGCCCACGCGTGCATGTCGACCGCGAGCACGGAGCCGCCCGTGTAGTGCACGTCGTTGTCGTACCGGTCGTCGGTGGAGCACACCGTGACGATGGCCTTGAGCGGCTCGGGGGCGAGCGCCGCGATCTGGAGCGAGTTGAAGCCGCCCCACGAGATGCCGAACATCCCCACGGACCCGTCGCACCACTCCTGCGCGGCCAGCCACTCCACCACGGCCACGCCGTCCGCCAGCTCCGTCGGCGAGTACTCGTCGTCCTGGTGCCCGTCGCTGTTGCCGCTGCCGCGGATGTCGACCCGCACCGACGCGTACCCGTGGCCGGCGTAGTACGGGTGGCGCTGGGCGTCGCGGGGCGCCGTCCAGTCCGACAGCCGGTACGGCAGGTACTCGAGGATCGCGGGGACCGGCGTCGGGTCCACCGGCCGCCAGACGCGCGCGGCGAGGCGGGTGCCGTCGGCCAGAGGGATCCACAGGTCCTCGACGCGGGTCTCGTACGGCAGGTCGGTGACGTATCGCATGGGTGCCTCCGGCGGGTGCGCTCAGTGGACGGGGGGCTCGGTGGACGGGGTGCCTCAGTGGACGGGGTGCCTCAGTGGACGGGGTGCATGGTGCGCTTCATCCACGGCGACAGCGCGAAGACGACGATCGCCACGGCCACGGGCACGGCGCCGTTCACGGCGAAGTACACGCCATCGGGCACCTCGCCGTAGAACCGGACCGTCTGCGCCTGGATGCCGTTGGCCAGCGCGATCGACAGGAACCACACCGCCATCGACTGGCTGGAGAACGCGGCGGGGGCGAGCTTCGTCGTGGCCGACAGGCCGGTGGTCTGCAGCAGCACGTCGCCGAGTCCGAGCAGCGTCAGGGAGACCAGCAGCCACCAGACGGCGATGCGCCAGTCGCCCGACTGCCCGCTCACCGCCGGGACGAGCACCAGGTAGGACAGGCCGCCCAGCAGCGCGCCGAACGCCACCTTCTTGGACGCGTGCGGCTGCCGCGGCCCCAGCCACGTCCACAGCGCGGCGACCAGCGGCGCGACGAGCACCTCCGCGGCCCCGAGGTAGGAGCTGAACCAGGCCGACGGGACGTCCCAGCCGAAGATGGTGCGCTGCACGTGGTCCTCGGCCAGCAGGATGAGCACCGAGTACGCCTGGAACAGCACGAAGTTGAACGCGACCGACGCGAGCCAGAGCACGAGGAACGGGCGCAGGCGGCCGCGCTCGGCGCCCGTGACGCGCGGGCTGCGGAACATCACCGTGAAGTAGACGACCGGCGCGACCATCGCGATCACGGTGAGGGCGTCCACGACCCCGTCCACGTCCAGCCGGCCGAGCAGCGCCAGCACCACGAGCACGACCACCACGAGGGCGCCCGCGCCGACGAGGATCCAGCGCGTCCGCCGGGCGGCGTCGGGCGGCAGCGGCGCCTCCGCCCCACGCCCGTACCCCGGGATGCGCCGGCGCCCGACGACGTACTGGATCAGCCCCGCCGTCATGCCGATCGCGGCGGCGGAGAAGCCCCAGTGCCACCCGACCTCCGCACCCAGCCACCCCGTGATCAGCGGGCCGACGAAAGCACCCACGTTGATGCCCATGTAGTAGAGGGCGAACCCGGCGTCGCGGCGGTCGTCGTCGGTGGAGTACAGCTTGCCCACCAGCGTCGACACGTTCGGCTTGAGCAGCCCCGTGCCGAGGCTGATGAGGACCAGGCCGGCCCACGTCGACGCCTCGGCCGGGATCGCCATCGTGTAGTGGCCGGCGGCGATGAGGATGCCGCCCCACAGCACGCTGCGGTACGAGCCGAGCACGCGGTCGGCCACCCAGCCGCCGCCCACCGACACGAGGTAGACCATCGTGCCGTAGCCCGCCGCGATCGACGCCGCGTTGCCGGGGTCCATCGCCAGGCCGTCGTCGGCCACCGACGCGGTGAAGTACAGCACGAGGATCGCTTGCATCCCGAGGAACGAGAACCGCTCCCAGACCTCGAGGCTGAACAGGGTGGCGAGGCCGCGCGGGTGGCCGAAGAAGCCCCGCTCGTCCCGGCTCGCACGTTCGGGCTCCGGCGTGGCGACGGGCGCGTCCTCGGTGGTCACAGGCTCTCCAGGGCTCGGGAACGGGGCGCGGCGCGAGCCGACGACGTACGCCCGGTCCGGACCGGCCGTCGACCCTACCCGCTCTCCCCCCTGCCAGGGTCCCACCGCCCACCGTCCGCGACGCGCTGAACGGCCGCGGAGGTCGTCGCGAGCCCCGGGTCAGGGCTGCGGAGCCCCCAGCCGCTCGAGCAGCCCGGCGCGCACGGCGGGCCACTCGTCGTCGACGATCGAGAAGTAGGCGGTGTCCCCCACCGAGCCGTCGGCGGCGACCCGGTGCTTGCGCAGCACACCCTCGGGCTTCGCGCCGAGCCGCTGGATCGCCGCGCACGAGCGCGCGTTGCGGGAGTCGGCGCGCAGCGCCACCCGGCGCAGCCCCCACTCCTCGAAGGCGTGACCCAGCAGGAGCAGCTTGCAGGCCGGGTTCGTCGTGCCGCCCCACCAGCCGCGCCCGTAGAACGTGGCGCCGATCTCGACGCGACCCTCGGCCCGGTCGTAGAAGCGGGTGGACCCGCGGACGGCGCCGTCGTCGCCCACGACGGCGAACGCGGTCGTGCCCGGGGTCGTGACACCCGAGACGATCCACGCCTCGAGGTCCGCGACGGTCGCGGGGACGGGCGACGTCATGCCGAACCACAGGTCGGCGTCGACGAGGGCGAACAGCGCGGCCGCGTGCTGCGGCCCGAGGGGTTCGAGGCGCACGCCGTGGCCGGCGAGGACGAGGTCGTGGGTCACGGCCCCATCTTCGCCGACCAGGCAATTGATGCCGGAACACGTCCAAGATCGGCGCGATACCGGTGCCAACCGCCTGTTCGGCGGCCTGGGAGGGCTGGTCCGTGGGTAGCGTGCGGAGCATGGACGCCCTGCACGAGATGACCGCCGCCCGGCTGCGCGACCTGCTGCGCGCGGGAGAGCTCACCCCGACCGAGGTGGCCGACCACTTCCTGGCGCGGATCGAGCGGGCCGACCCCGGACTGGGGGCGTTCGTCTCGGTGACGCCGGACGCCGCGCGCGAGCGGGCCGCCCGGCTCGAGCGCGACGGCGCGCACGGCCGCGCCACCCTGTGGGGCCTGCCCGGCGCGGACAAGGACCTGTGGATGCGCGCCGGCGTGCCCACCGGGTTCGGCTCGCGCGCCTTCGCTGGGGCCGACGCGGTCGTACCGCCCGTGAGCGACGAGATCGTGGAGGTCCTCGACGCGGCGGGCATGGTCAGCCTGGGCCGCACGACCGCGCCCGAGCTCGGCTTCCCCGCGTACACGGAGCCGCTCGCCGGGCCCGTCGCGCGCAACCCGTGGGACCCGTCCCTCGGCGCCGGCGGGTCGAGCGGAGGCGCCGCGGTGGCGGTCGCGGCGGGGCTGCTGCCCTGCGCGGCAGGGTCGGACGGCGGCGGCTCGGTGCGCATCCCCGCGGCCGCGTGCGGCGTCGTCGGGCTCAAGCCCAGCCGCGGCCTGGTGCCGGCCGGGTCCGGGCAGGAGTCGCTCGGCGGGCTCGTGGTGAACGGCCCCCTCGCGCGCACGACCGAGGACACCGCGCTGCTGCTCGAGGGCATGCTCACCTGGACGCCCGACGGCCGCGTCGCGCACCCGCTGACGCTGCGGGCGCCGTCCGCCCGCGCCGGCGACTACCTGGCCGCGGCGCGCCGGGGCGAGGTGGCGGGCGGGGGCGGCGAGGACGTGCGCGGGCGGTTCCGCGTGGCCGTGACGACCGACTCGGCGTGGGACGACTTCTACGCGATCACGACGTCCGACGCCGCGCGGGCCGGGCTCGACGCGGGCGTCGCCGCGCTCGCCGGCCTCGGGCACGAGATCGACGGCCTGGCGCTCGAGCCGGACCCGACGTACGGCCCCGCCTTCCGCACCCTGTGGATGGTGGGCGCCTCGGCCGTGCCCCTCGACGACCCCGAGCGCCTCGACCGGCTGGAGCCGCTCACCCGCTGGCTGATCGGCCGCGGCCGCGAGGTGCCCGCGCGGCAGCTCGCGGAGGCGCTGCGCGCGCTCACCGCGTTCGAGCGCCGCCTCGTCGCGCAGGTGTCCCGGTTCGACGCCGTCGTCACCCCGGCGCTCGCGCTGACGCCGCGGCCGATCGGCTGGTTCGACGCCGAGGACCCGGAGCGCAACTTCGAGCAGCAGTGCCAGTACACGCCGTGGACGTCGATGCTCAACGTGGCGGGGCTGCCCGCGATCACCGTGCCGACGCACTGGACCGACGACGGCCTGCCGATGGGTGTGCAGCTGATCGGCCGCCCCGGCGGGGAGCCGACGCTCCTCGCGCTCGCCGCCCAGCTCGAGGACCGCCTGCGCTGGTCGGAGCGGCGCCCGCCGGCCTGGTGACCCGTCGCGGCCCCGGGCGGTCGTTGTGGGGGGGGGGGGGGGGCCCCCTCTCCTGCCAGAGAAGGGAAAACCCCCCC
>NZ_JBSGUW010000004.1:304354-311233 GCF_053608125.1 Isoptericola sp. NPDC055063
CGCCTTTCGGCTACCCTCGCGCTCCCCCGGGTGGTCTTGGGGGTGGGGCTCTTCTCCCTCCCTCCCGAGAGGGAGGGGCCACGAGCCCACCCACAACGTCCTGGCGGCGGGGGGTTCCCCTGGCGGACGGACCGCGGTACGGTACCCCAGAGGGGTATATACCCCTCTGGGGTACACAAGGGAGTGAACGCCATGTCGGACTCCGAGGCAGCACCGTTCGAGGCAGCACCGCAAGTAGCACGACCCGGCACGACCACCGGCCGCGACGCCCGCGGGACACCCGCACGCACCCGCTGGTGGGTCAACGCCTTGTGGGTCGCGGTGGGGATCGTCTCCGGCCTGGGCATCGTCCTCGGCCTGGGCGCCGAGGGGGACGCGGCCGGCGGCTCCCCCGCCGAGACCACCACCGCCGCCGTGCCGGCCACCGCCGTCGGCGTGGCCGCCGTCTGCTACCTCGCGGCCGCCGCCACCGGCCGTCGCTGGGCGGGCTGGGCGATGGTGCCGGTGGCCAGCGTCCTGCCGTTCCTCGAGTACGCCGGCGTGCCGCGCTGGGCGTCGTTCGGCGTCGTCGGGCTGGCCCTCCTGGTCTACGGGCTCGCCCGCCGCCGCCCGACCACCCTCGCGCAGGGGTTCGCGATGGTCGCCTACTACGGCGTCGCCGTCGCCGCGGTCGCGATGCCGCCGCGCGTCGGGCTCGTCGTCGCCGCCCTGGCCCTCGCCGCGCACGTCGCCTGGGACCTGGTCCACTACCGCCGGGACGTCGTCGTGCACCGGTCGCTCGCCGTGTGGTGCGTCGGCCTGGACCTCACCGTCGCCGCGCTCTGCGTGACGTTCGCGGTCGCGTGACGACCCGGACCACACCCTGAGACGCCCGCGTGCGAGCACACCCGCACCCGCCTACGTTCGATTCCCGAGGTCGTTCGTCCGACGGAAGGAGCCCCGATGGGACTGGGAGACAAGGCCAAGCACCTCGCCGAGGAGGCCGAGGGCAAGGTCAAGGAAGCAGCGGGCAAGCTCACCGACGACGAGAAGAAAGAGGCCGAGGGCAAGGCCCAGCAGGCCAGTGCGAACCTCAAGCAGGCGGGGGACGACGCGAAGGACGCGTTCAAGGGCTGACCGACTGCGGGCGACGGGGTGCCACCTGCACGGTGGCACCCCGTCGTCGTCCCCGGGCCCCGGCCTGGCGCCGGGGGGACCCGTCAGAGCTCGTCGGGCAGGCAGCCGAACGCCTCGTCCGCGCCGAGCGCGGCGGTGGCGAGCAGCCCCTCGAGACCGGAGCCGTCGGGCACGGGCCGCGGGTCGTCGACCACGACCCACAGACCGTCCACCACGTCGTACTGCGCCTGCGGGCCCTCGGTGACGAGCGCGCCGACGGCGGCGACGAGCCGCTCGACCTCCTCGCCCGCGGTGCCCAGGCCCACCGACGCGCGCACGGCGCCGGCGTCGAACCCGAGCCGCCCGAGCAGCGGGTGCGCGCAGAACCGTCCGTCGCGCACGCCGATGCCGTGCTCGGCCGACAGGTACGCGGCGACCAGGCCCGGGTCGTAGCCCGTGACGGTGAACGTCACCACGCCCACCGGGTCGACGGCGTCGTCCCACACGTGCACGACCTCGACGCGGTCGACGGCGCCCAGCCCCTCCACGAGCCGACGGCGCAGGGCGTCCTCGTGCTCGACGGCCGCCACCGCGTCCAGCGCGGCGAGCTCCTCGCACGCGGCCGCGAGCGCCACGGCGCCGACGACGTTGGGCGAGCCGGCCTCGTGCCGGGCGGGGCCCTCGTGCCAGTCGGTGCTCGTGGTGCGCACGCGCCGCACGGCGCCGCCGCCCGCGAGGTAGGGCGTGCCGGCGTCGAGCCAGTCGCGCCGCCCGACCAGGGCGCCCGCGCCGAACGGGGCGTACGTCTTGTGCCCGGAGAAGGCGACGTAGTCGACGCCGGTGTCCGCGAGGGAGAAGCGGCGGTGCGGCACCAGCTGCGCGCCGTCGAGCACGACCCGCGCACCCGCCCCGTGGGCCGCGGCGACGACGTCGGCCACCGGCAGCGCCTCGCCCGTGACGTTGGACGCGCCGGTGAGGGCGAGGAGCGCGTACGGGCGGCCGGTGGCCACCCCGGCGGACAGCTCCTCCTCGATCTCCGCGAGCGTGGCGGCCACGGACGGCCCGCCCGTCACGACGGTGGCGTCCGTGACGCGCTGCCAGGGCAGCAGGTTGGCGTGGTGCTCGATGTCGAGCACGAGGACGCGGCCGGGCTCGCCCGTCACCGGGTCGGCGGGCACGCAGCCCGCGAGCAGGTTGAGCGAGTCCGTGGTGTTGCGGGTGACGATCGTGAGGTCGTCGTCGCGGGCGCCGACGAACGCGCCGATCGTGCGACGGGCGGTCTCGTAGAGCGCCGTGGAGACCTGCGACAGGTAGCCGGCGCCGCGGTGCACGCTGGCGTACAGCGGCAGGACGCGGTTCACGCGGTCGGCGACGGCCTGCAGGGCCGGGGCCGACGCCGCGACGTCGAGGTTGGCGTACGGCACCCGGCGGCCGTCCACGAGCGGGACGAGCGTGTCCGCGCCCACGACGGGCAGGACGGGCGCGACGTCGTGCACGGGCGGGGCGATGGGCGCCGGGGCGGGCGCGGTGGCGAGAGTGGTCATGCGTGGTCCTCCTCGGTGGTGCCGGGGAGGTGACTCCCCGCGCTTGCCCGCGCGCCGGACGACGCGGGGCCAGGTCGTCACCCGGGGCACCCCGCCGCGAGAGGAGGGTTGCCGGCCAGCGAGCCGGGGCTTCGCGCTGGCACTCATGACCTGCCGCCCATGGTGCGTGCGCTCCAGGACACGGTCAAGCGGAGGGGCCGCCCTTCTCACGATGCGGTCGCGTGAGAAGGTGGCCGCATGCCCGACCGCACCGTTCCCGCCTCCGGCGCGCCCGCGGACGGCCCGCTCGACCGGCTCGGTCGTGCCGTCGACGCCGGAGACGCCTACGCGGCCCGTAACGCAGCCCGTGACGCAGCCCGGTCGACGACGGGCGACGCCGCGGCCGACGCGCTCGACCTGCTCGGCCACCGCGCCGCCGCCGGCTCCGCGCTCGCCACGGAGCTGCTGGTGGAGCAGCTGGACGAGTCGGGCGTCGTGCAGCGGTTCGTGCGCAGCTCGCTGCTCGACGAGACGGCCGTCGACGACGTCAGCCAGGACGTGCTCATCTCCGTGGCCACGTCCATCCGGTCGTTCGCGGGCGGGTCGCGCGTCACGACGTGGGTGCACGGCATCGTCCGCCACCGGGTGGTGGACCACCTGCGCCGCCAACGGGCCACGACGACCCTGCCGGACGACGACGTCGGCCCCTCCGAGCGGATGAGCTCGCTGCTGGCCACCCGCGCCACGGTGCGCGACGCGCTCGCCGCCCTGCCCGAGCTCTACCGCGAGCCCGTCACGCTGCGGGACATCGAGGGCCTGCCGTACGCCGACGTGGCCGAGCGGCTCGGGCGCAGCGTCCCCGCCGTGAAGTCGCAGATCTCCCGGGGCCGCGCCCTCGTGGCGGCGGCGCTCGGGGGCGTGCCCTGATGGCCGGGCCGACCGGCGACCGGCACCTCGGCCGCTACCGCGTGGGCGAGGTGATCGGCGCGGGGTCGTTCGCCACCGTGCACCGCGCCGTCGACGAGCGGCTCGACGACGTCGTCGTGGTCAAGGTGCTCGCGGAGAACCACAGCCTCAACCCGGAGATCCGCGAGCGGTTCATCGCCGAGGGGCGCGCGCTGCGGCGGGTCGCGAGCCCGCACGTCGTGGCCGTGCACGACATCGGCGAGAGCGACCGGCAGCAGCCGTACCTGGTGCTGGAGCACGCCGACCGCGGCACGCTGGCGCAGCGCGTCGACGCGCTGCGCGCCGAGGGCTGGACCGCGTCGCCGGCCGACGTGCTGGCCGTCGCGCGCGGGCTCGCGGCGGCGGTCGAGGCCGTGCACGCCGCGCAGCTCGTGCACCGCGACCTCAGCCCCGGCAACGTGCTGCTGCGCACCAGCCCGGACGGCCCCGCCGACGGGGCGGCGACGTCCGTCGTGCGGGCCGACGAACGGCTCGTCGTGGCCGACCTCGGCATGTGCAAGGACCTGGCGCGCAGCTCCGGGCTGACGGTCGCGGGCGGCACGGAGGGCTTCCGGCCGCCCGAGCAGGGCGGCCCCGGCACCGTCGACACCCGCGCCGACCTGTGGGCGATGTCCGCGCTGATCACCTGGCTCACCGAGGGTGCCGACCTGCCGCGCGCCCTGACCACCGCGCTGGGGCGCAGCCTCGCCGACTCCCCCGCCCGGCGGCACCCGGACGCCGCCGCCTGGCTGGCCGACGTCGAGCGGGCGCTCGACCCGGCGCACGGCGCGGAGCCGACGTCGGGGACGGCCACGGGCCGCGGGCGCCGTCGCCCGGCGCGCGTCGTCGTCGCCGCCGTCGTGGGCACCGCCGTGGGCCTGGGCGTCGGCGCGGGCGGCACGGCCTGGCTGCGCGACCACCCGCCGTCAGCCGCGGGCGGGGCGAGCGTCGCGATCTCCGGGCCGTCGACGGCGACGGTCGGCACGCCGGTGACGCTCACGGCCGACGTCGAGGGCGCGGAGCACTGGGTGTGGACGCTCCCCAACGGCGCCTACGCGACGGACGAGGAGACCGTGAGGCTCACCGCGAACCGGGCCGGCTCCGCGAAGGTCGTGCTGGACGCCCGCGCCCCCGACGGGACGCCGATCACCGCCGTCCACCTCCTCGAGGTCGCCGGCGGACCGTGACGCGGGAACCCGGCAGGAGAAGAATCCGCGTCCGCGTGCAACCTTTCGGCCGTCGCCTCCGACTCACGGGTGTCAGCAGCGATCCCGCTGACCCCAGCGACAGGAGAGACCACACCATGCGACACCTTCCCCGCCGACTCCCGCCGATCGCCCTCGCCGGCCTGCTCGCCCTGGGGGCGTGCGCGGCACCGGGCCCCGACGCCGGGTTCGACGACGCGGGTGTCCCGGCGACCGGCGCCGAGGCGCGGGTCACGACGGGGTCGCAGGAGGCCTCGCCGCAGCCCCGCGCGAAGGACGCCTCGGCGTACACCGTGCGCCACTCCGACGGCTACAAGACCGTCATCACCCTCGACCGCACGCAGGTGGAGCGGCTCACCGGCACCGACCTCGCGTCCGGCGTCGCCGCCACGGAGCGTGCGCTCGCCGAGCGCGGCACCTGGTCGGGCGCGGACACGAAGGACCACGCCGCCGTCGTCGTCCGGGCCGCGGCCCGCGAGTCGGACCGCATCGACCGCGTGCTCGGCGCGATGACCGACGGCCGCGACATCGAGCTGCGGCTGTACGTCGCCCACCACCGTCACGCCCACGTCGCCCACTTCGGCGAGGACGACGACTGAACGGGTCCCGCGCCGGATGCCCCCGGCATGTATCCGGCCCGGCGACCGGCACTCCCAGTGACCAGCAGCGACCAGCACTCCAGCACTCCAGCACTCCAGCACTCCATGACAGGCACGTCCCGATCCACTCACCGACAGGACATGATCATGCGAATCTCTCCCGCGCGACTGGCCCCGCTGGCCGTCGTGAGCCTGCTCGCCCTCGCCGCCTGCTCCCCGGGCGACGCGGCCGGGTTCGACGACGCGGCCCCCACCCCGACGGTCACGGACGAGGCGACGACGTCGCCCGCCGCGGACGGCGAGGACCAGGGCTCGAACGAGGGGGCGGGCGAGGACTCGGGCACGCCGGGCGTCGACTTCCCCGACCCGGACGACGTGATCGCCGACGCGACGTTCACCGTCCCGGGCACCGAGGACAAGAAGGTCCGCATCGGCGTCGAGTCCATCGTGGTCTCCGGCCCCACGACGGAGCTGCGGCTCGTCATGACGCCCGAGTTCGACGACGGTGGCCGGCCCGCGTCGTTCTACGACGCCACCGGGGAGGCCCCGTCCCTGACCCTCATCGACCGGGAGAACCTCAAGGAGTACCGCGTGGTCGAGGCCGACGGGGGCGGCCGGTGGTTCCGGTCCGACCCCGTCTTCACCACCGCCCTGCCCGGCCAGTCCGTCGGCTACCAGGCGTTCTTCGCGGCGCCCGAGGACGACATCACCACCGTCGACGTCAAGCTGGCCGAGTCGATGCCGGTGTTCGAGGACGTCCCGCTGACCTTCGAGGACTGAGCCGATGCGACCCCACCTGCGCACCCGACACCCCCGGCGCGTGCTCGCCACGGCCGCGATCGCCCTCGTGGGCCTCGGCGCCGCCGCGGCGGCCGCCCCGTCCGCCACCGCTGCGACCGACGACCCGGCCGGTGGGTACGCCTGGCCCGCCGTCGGCGCCCTCGACCTGGGCGAGCCGTCTCAGGAGAACATCGTCAGGTCGGTCACGGAGTACGTGATCGAGGGCTCGGTGCTCTCCGTCGACGACACGACGACGGACGGCGACGAGACCGTCGTGACGCTCTCGTCCGACATCCTGTTCGACCCCAGCGAGTCCACGCTGTCGAAGGCCGCGAAGGCGAAGGTCGCGGACCTCGTCGAGGACGTGCCCGACGGCGCGACCGTGTCCGTCGACGGCCACACCGACTCCGTCGACACCGACGCGTTCAACCAGAAGCTGTCGGAGCAGCGGGCGAAGGCCGTCGCCGGCGCGATCAAGGCCTCGCGCGGCGACCTGAAGCTCCAGGTGCACGGGTACGGCGAGACGCGGCTCAAGGCCCCCGAGACCGGCGACGCCCAGTCGGTGGCCGACGCCCGCGCGCAGAACCGGCGCGTCGAGCTCCGCTACGGCGGCTAACGACCGCCGCCACCGACCGACCCCGAGGGGCGGGCGGGGGGGTGGGACTCCTCCCCTCCTTCCCCCCCCCCCCCCCCCCCCCGCTCCCCCCCCCCATGCCCCCACCCCCCCCCCCC
>NZ_JBSGUW010000004.1:311243-338335 GCF_053608125.1 Isoptericola sp. NPDC055063
GGGGGGCGGGCTAGTTGGTGTGGGACTTCGATCATCGCCGAGACCGGGGGGGGGGTAGCCCCCGTCCCCTTTCTCCCCCACCCCCCCTCCCGCCCCTCGCGCGCGCCGGTCCCGCGTCGCGAGACGCGTGACCACCACGCGGACGGCTGTCGTACGATCGCCAGGACCATCCCGAGCGGCCGAGTGACGTGGCACGTCGACGCCGCAGCAACCCGCGGGCCGGTCGCCGCCCTCGGGCGGCGGGCGGGCCGGACGAGGGTGCTACCGCCACGACCGATGGGAGGAACGCGATGACGCCCCAGATCGACCCCCGCCCCGCCGACGGCTACGCCGGCGACCTCACGCCCCAGCAGGCGTGGGACCTGCTCGCTACCGACCCCGCCGCCGTCCTCGTCGACGTGCGCACCGAGGGCGAGTGGCGCGCGATCGGCGTGCCCGACACGACCACCGCGGGCAAGCGTCCCGTCTTCGTCGAGTGGGTGCAGGCCGGCGGGCGCCCCAACGCCGGCTTCCTCGCCGACCTGGCCGCCGCCGGCGTGAACGCCGACGCCCCGGTCGTCTTCCTGTGCCGCTCCGGCCAGCGCTCGATCGGCGCGGCCCGCCTCGCGACGGCGTCCGGCCTCGGCCCGGCGTACAACATCCTCGAGGGCTTCGAGGGCGGGCCCGGCTTCGACGGCGTCCGCGACCGCGAGGGCTGGAAGGTGCGCGGGCTGCCCTGGGGCGCCTACGCCGACGCGGCGACGGAGGTCGACGCGTGAGCGCTGGGAACCAGGACATCCCCACCGGCCCGGCCGCCGACGACGTCGTCCACGGCGGCTCGGGCCGCGGCCCGCTGCCCGCCAGCGCGCGCCCCGCGACGCTCGCCGTCCGCGGCGGGCACCGGCGCTCGGAGTACCAGGAGACGTCCGAGGCGCTGTTCCTCACGCAGGGCTACACCTACGACACGGCCGCCGACGCCGAGGCGTCGTTCCGCGGCGACCTGTCGCGCTTCGTGTACTCCCGGTACGGCAACCCGACCGTGCACACGTTCGAGGAGCGGCTGCGGCTGCTCGAGGGCGCCGAGGCCTGCTACGCGACGGCGTCCGGCATGTCCGCCGTCTTCACGACGCTCGCCGCGCTGGTCTCCAGCGGCTCCCGCATCGTCTCGGCGCGAGCGCTGTTCGGCTCCACGAACGTCATCTACGAGGAGATCCTCGCCAAGTGGGGGGTGCGGGTCGACTACGTGGACGGCCACGTGCTCTCGCAGTGGGAGGAGGCGCTGGCGACGCCCGCCGACGTCGTCTTCTTCGAGTCGCCGTCCAACCCCATGCAGGACCTGGTCGACGTGCGGCGCGTGGCCGAGCTGGCGCACGCCGCCGGCGCGCAGGTCGTCGTGGACAACGTGTTCGCCACCCCGATCCTGCAGCAGCCGCTGACGCTCGGCGCCGACATCGTCGTCTACTCCGCCACCAAGCACATCGACGGCCAGGGCCGCGTGCTCGGCGGCGCGATCCTGGGCCCGAAGGAGTTCCTCGAGGGCCCCGTCCAGACGTTCATCCGCAACACCGGGCCGTCGCTCAGCCCCTTCAACGCGTGGGTGCTCGCCAAGGGCCTCGAGACGCTCGACCTGCGCGTGCGCGCGCAGAACGCCGCCGCGCTCGAGATCGCGACGGCGCTCGAGGGCCTCGACGGGATCGCCGCCGTGCGCTACCCGTACCTGCCGTCGCACCCGCAGCACGAGCTGGCGCTGTCGCAGCAGTCCGGCGGCGGCACCGTCGTGACGTTCGACCTCGCCGTGCCCGAGGGCACCGACCCCGAAGCCGCGAAGAAGCGCACCTTCGCCTTCCTCGACGCGCTGCAGATCGTCGACATCTCCAACAACCTCGGCGACGCGAAGTCGATCGTCACCCACCCCGCCACGACGACGCACCGCAAGCTCGGCCCCGAGGGCCGCGCCAAGGTCGGCATCGCCGAGACGACGGTGCGGCTGTCGATCGGGCTGGAGGACCCGCGGGACATCCTCGAGGACGTCGAGCAGGCGCTGCGCGCCTGACCCCACCCCGCCTGACGACCGCCCCGCCGAACAGGCGGTTGCGCACGTTCTGAGCGTTCGGAGCGTGCACAACCGCCTGTTCGGCGCAGAAATCCGTGGCCGGCCCGCCCGGGCAGCGCCTACGTTCAGACCGTGCCCGACGCGATCTTCGACGACCCCCTGCTGGCCCGGCTGTACGACCCGCTCGACCCGGACCGCAGCGACCTCGACGCCTACCTGGCCCTCGCCCGCGAGCTGGGCGCGCGTCGCGTGCTCGACGTCGGCTGCGGGACGGGGACGTTCGGCGTGCTGCTCGCCGCGGAAGGGTACGACGTCGTCGGCGTGGACCCGGCGGGCGCGTCCCTCGACGTCGCGCGGGGCAAGCCCGAGGCCGAGCGGGTGCGCTGGCTGCACGGCGGCGCCACCACGCTGCCGCCGCTGGAGGTGGACCTCGCCACGATGACGGCGAACGTCGCGCAGGTCTTCCTTACCGACGCCGACTGGACCGCGACGCTGCGAGGCGTGCACGCGGCGCTGGCCCCGGGCGGGCACCTCGTCTTCGAGACCCGCGACCCGGCGCGCCGCGCGTGGGAGGGCTGGACGCGCGAGCGGACGTTCGTGCGGGCCGACGTGCCGGGCTTCGGCGTCGTCGAGTCGTGGACCGAGGTGACGGACGTGTCCGGGCCGCTGGTCACGTTCCACGACACCACCCTCCTGGCCGACGGGCGCGTGCTGCACTCCGACTCCACGTTGCGCTTCCGCGAGCACGACGAGCTCACCGCGTCGCTGGAGGACACGGGCTACGTCGTCGAGCAGGTGCGCGACGCGCCCGACCGGCCGGGACTGGAGTGGGTGTTCGTCGCGCGGGCGGCCTGACCACCGACCGCATGACACCGGGAGAGTTTCGGCTTCAGAGTCGAACACCGGGGACTGTGCCGAATCCTTAGACAGCGCGCCCGCCACGGACTCAACAGATGTGCGTCCGCTTGCCTCGCTGGTTTCAGCTATTCATTCGGGCAGTCGTCCGGTCCGATCCTCATCTCTATCAGATCCTGGGCGGCGTAGCCCTGCTCGGTGAGCGTGGCGCATTCGGGAGCGAGCGGGTCCGCAATCTCCCACTCAGCGAATTTTCCGGCGGACTCTAGATCGGAGTTGACTGCCGCCTGCTCGTCGAGCGACAAGCTCAGGTAGCCCTCCAGCGTCATGGCGTCGACCCCTTGGCGCTCGGCCTCCTGCTCGTCGAGCTCGGACTGCGAGAAGCAGACGCCGTCGACGTACACGCATGGGGTCCCGTCGAACGCGGTCTCTCCACCCGGTTCCGCCCCCTGGCTGGCTTGAGGCGAACGTTCCTGGTCGGAGTTCTCTGGCCATGCGTGCGCCACCTCGCCGACACCACCCTCGGCGTAGACCTGGATGTCCTGTATCTCCTCGGGCACCTCCTCGCCGGCCAGGAGCATGGTCTTCCGCTCGGACGGGGAGGCACCGCCTTCATATTTGGCTGTCAGGTCGGTGCCCTCGTTGAGTACGTCGATCTGCTCATTCGTGTCGTAGGGAAGGTCCTCGGTCCAGGTGTCTATGGCATCGGTGACGTTCGTGAACTCGTATTTGGTGCCGTCTGGGTCAAATATGTCGACTTCGTACATGTTGACGTACTCCGTGCCATCGCGGTTGTCGACATCGACCTCGATATAGGCCACAGGATCCCCGTCAATCTCTTTGCGGTACTCCTCGACATCAGGGGGCGCCGAATCTGCCGGGACTTCAAGCATGAGGTCTCCTCCGGATGGTGCCGAGGCCACAAACTTTCCGGGAGGCCAGGGCGGCCCGTCGTCCTCGGCGGCGACATCGGGTGCGGTCTTCGCGCTCGACGCTCCGGGAGCGGGCTCGGACGCCACAACGCCCGATGAGGACGGTGCGGGTTCGTCGTTGCTGCATCCGACGAGGGCGATCAGCGCAGCTGAAGCCACTGCTGCTGTTTGAAGGCGCAACCCGGTCATGGTGGTCCCCTTCCGGAATGACTCTCCCCATCAACGATGCTCGGGGCGACAGATGACTGCAACCGGTCTCCACGAGATACTGGTCAGCGAGTTCGGGAACCACCCCACCGGGTGCCCGGACGAGCAGTGCTCAGGTGAGCAGCCCGACCACGAGCGCGACCACGGCGAGCAGCGGCACGGTGCCCTGCTTGACGGCGGCGCCCCGCTTGCCGGCCGAGGACGCGAACAGCACGAGCGCGGCGGCCAGCATGCTGCCCGTCCCCGCGAGGACCAGGGCCGCCCCCGCCGCCGTCGAACCGGCCGCGACGAGCACGATGCCGACCGCGGTCACCAGCGCGAGGAACAGGTTGTAGAAGCCCTGGTTGAACGCGAGCTCGCGCGTCGCGGCGGCCTCCTGCTCGGTGGTGCCGAACGTCGCGCGTGCCCGCGGGGTCGTCCACGCGACCGACTCCAGCCAGAAGATGTAGACGTGCAGCGCGGCGGCGACCCCCGCCAGGACCAGTCCGGTGACGACCATCGACGCTCCTCACGGCTCGGCGCCCGGGAGGGCGCGGGAATCCGATCATCCCGTCGGGGCGGCGCGGGCGCAGCACGCCACGCGTCGTCGCCCGGACGACGACTCCGCCGCGCCGATGCGGCAGGCCCGGGTGAGGATGCTGGTATACCGGCACGACGGGGTGCCGGGAGCACCACACACGACCACCAACGGAGGTTCTCGTGCGTCATCACTCACCACGCCGCCGCCGGCTCGTCGCCGCGCTGGCCGCCGGCGCCACGGTCGCCGGCCTGGCCGCCACATCGGCCGCCGTCCTGCCCGCCGCGACCGCGGCCCCCCAGGCCGCCGCACAGGGCGAAGGCACCTGCAAGATCTTCGACGACCCCCAGTTCGCCGGCTGGACCGACCACGCGGAGCTGAAGCGGCAGCTCGCGCAGCTCGAGCGCACGAGCCAGGGGCGCGTCCAGGTCGACGTGGCCGGCACCACCCACCAGGGGCGGGAGCTGTTCACCGCGCGCGTCGGCACCGGCGACCGCGTGCTGCTCGTGCAGAGCGCCATCCACGGCAACGAGCGCACCGGGACGGAGGCGCTGCTCGGCATCCTGAAGAAGCTCGGGAGCGCGAACGACGCCGCCACCCGGCGGGCCCTCGCGAACGTCACGCTCGTCGCGATGCCGATGGTCAACCCCGACGGCGGGGAGCTCAACCGGCGCATGAACGTCGTGCCGTGGGACGACGTCGTCGCCGACTTCCCGCAGCTCGCCGGCGCGCCGCGCGCCTGGTACCACTCGCTGCGCGGCGACGGTATCGAGCAGCCCGGCTTCGACCTCAACCGCGACTTCAACCCGGACCTCGACTACGTGCCGCGGCCCGAGGACCTCCCGGGCGACCAGAAGGACGCCGGGTTCTTCCTCTCGCCGGAGTCGCAGGCCATCCGCGACGTGTACGTCGGGCTGCGGCAGGAGTTCGGCGCCGTCGACGCCGTCGTCGACCTGCACCACATGGGGCCGTGCGACGACCTGACCGGCGGACCGCAGGACGGCAAGCCGATCTCCGTGTCCCTGGACTACCCGCCGCTCGGCGTCGAGGACGGCGCCGCCTACCTCGCGGACTGGCCGCTGCTCGACCAGGACAAGTCGCGGCGCTACGCGCTCGCCGTGGCGAACGGCATCCAGGACCAGTACGGCTCGCAGTCGCCGCTCGCCGCCGTCGGGCGGTACTTCCACCCCGACGAGCGCGAGTACGCCGGGCAGGGGCGGTCGGCGTTCGCGCTCAACGGCTCCGCAACCGTGCTGTTCGAGGTCCGGGGCCAGCAGGACGACCTCGGCCAGAAGCTGCACGGCATGCTCGTCCGGTCGGTGCAGACCGGCGTCGAGTCGCTCGTCGACGCGATGGCGACCGGCGAGGTCGACACCCTGGACGGCGACGCGTTCTTCGATCTGCCCGACTACGGGTGGGAGGACGCCGACTGACCACGACCGCACGAACGTGACGAGCCCGGCCCGCGTCGCCCGACGCGCGCCGGGCTCGCCCGTGCGTGGCGTCGCCCGACCGGTCCGGCAGCGCTACTGTCCGACCATGTCGGTCGGCACCGAGCCCGCGAGTCCCCGCACGCGGCGCCGCGCCTGGTGGTGGATGACCCTAGCGCTCGTCGTGCTCCTCGCGGCCGGCGCGACCGTGGGCGCCCTCTGGCTCGCCCCGCCGCGCCAGACCGCCGAGGTGACGGTGCCCCCCGCGGACGCCGCCCCGGAGCAGGTGGTCCGCGCGTACCTGGAGGCCGTCGCCGCGCACGACTGCGACACGGCGGCGGCCCTGACGGCGGGCGGCGCGACGGACTTCTGCGACGACACGCGCAGCCTCGAGATCCTCGAGGTCGTCCCGGCGCCGCACCTCTCCGACGGGGACCTGTCCGCGGTGAACACCGACTTCGAGGCGACGTGGCGCCCGTTCTCCGGGGTCGTCGACGTCCCCGAGGAGGGCTGGGGGTGGACCTACTACCTCGCCCACGGCCCGGAGGGCTGGCGCATCGTCGACGCCGGCACGGGCTGACGGTCGTGAGGTGCGCCCGCCCCAGGGGCGCGACCAGGTGATTGTGCACGTTCTGAACGCTCAGAACGTGCGCAACCGCCTGCTCGGCAGCGACCCGGGGGTGTGCCGGTGGCATGCTCGTGCCGCGGTGGGACGCGCTCGACGGCGACGCGTCACCGCAGGACCGAGAGGACGCCGATGACCACGACCCTGCGGCACGAGACGATGGAGCTGCCAGTGGCGGCGGTCGGTGCGGAGGGCCCGTTCCCGCCGCTGGAGCCGGAGACCGTGCCCCACCTGCCGCCGGACCGCACCACCGTCCCGGCCGACATCGCCGACCGCGTGGAGGCCGCCGCCCCGCCGTGGGTGTTCCCCTACCACCCGCAGTCGGACTACGGCCGCGACCGCGCGCCCGGCCGCCTCGACGTCGTCGTGCTGGAGAACGCGCACCTGCGCGCCACGGTGGTGCCGGGGCTCGGCGGCCGGATCTGGTCGCTCGTGGACGTCCCCACCGGCACGGATCTCGTCTACGCGAACCGGGTGCTGCAGCCCGCGAACCTGGCCCTGCGCGACGCGTGGTTCGCCGGCGGCGTCGAGTTCAACGTCGGCACGCGCGGGCACTCCCCCACGACGTGCTCGCCGCTGCACGCCGCCGTGGTGACCGGGCCCGACGGCGCGCCCGGCCTGCGGATGTGGGAGTACGAGCGGGTGCGCGGCGTCGTCGTGCAGATCGACGTCCACCTGGGCCACGACGCGACGATGCTCGCCGTGCACGTGCGCGTGACCAACCCCGGCGACGCGCCCGTGCCGATGTACTGGTGGACCAACATCGCCGTCCCCGAGGAGGACGACACGCGCGTCTTCGCGGCCGCGCGCGACGTCTACCTCTCGGACTACACCACCGGGCTCACGGGGATCACCGCGCCGTGGCGCGGCGACGTCGACATCACCCGGCCGGGCCGCCACGCCGACGCGGCGGACTACTTCGTGGACTGCCGCGGCGTGGACGTGCCGTGGGTGATGGCGGTGGACCCTGCCGGCACCGGGCTGCTGCACGCCAGCACGCCGCGGCTGTCCGCGTGCAAGCTGTTCTGCTGGGGCTCGGGCCGCGGGTCGCGGCACTGGCAGGAGTGGCTCTCCCCCGACGGCGGCCGGTACGCCGAGATCCAGGCGGGCCTCGCCACCACCCAGTTCGAGTACCTCGAGCTGGGCGCGCACCAGGAGTGGGCGTGGACGGAGGTGCTCGGGCGGGTCGACCTCGGCCCGGTGCCACCGTCGACCACGCCGGAGGACGGGCTCGCCCGGGCGGGGGCGGCGGCGTCGGCGCGGGTGAGCGCCGCGGACCTGGCCGCGCTCGACGCCGACCTGGCGCGCGCGGCGCGCCGGGCGCCCGGCGAGACCGTGGCCGTCGGGTCCGGCTGGGGGCACGTGGAGTCCCTGTTGCACGAGTCCCTGCTGCACGGCGCCGACGGCTGGGTCGACGAGACGGCGACGCCGTTCCCCGACGTCGCCGACGGGCCGCACCGCCCGTGGCAGGACCTCGTCGCCGACGGTCGCTCCCCCGCGGGCGTCGACGCCCGCGCGCACGTGCGGGGCGCGCACTGGGCCCGCCGGCTCGCGGACGCCGCCCGCGACGGCGACGCGTTCGCCCTCTACCACCTGGGCGTCCTCGAGCACGTCGACGGGGACCCGGCCGCCGCGGAGCGGCACCTGCGCGCGTCGCTGGACGCCGCGCCGAGCGCCGCCGCGCACCGCGCCCTCGCGCACGTCGCGCTGCGCCAGGGCGACGGCGATGCCGCCGTCCGGACCTTCGACGCCGCGCTCGCGCTCGCCGGCCCGGGCTCCGCCGAGCGCCCCGCCCTCGTGCTGGAGGCGCTGCGCTGTCTGCTCGACGCCGGCCGGCACGACCGGGCGCTGGAGCTCGCCCGCACCGCGACCGACGAGCCGCCCGCGCGGGCCACCGAGTCCGAGCGCGCCCGGTTCCGGCTCGCGGAGGTCGAGGCGCTGCTCGGCCTCGACGACCGGGCCGGGGCCCGCCACGTCCTCGAGACCGGCGACGTCGTCCCCGCCAACCTGCGCGAGGGCGAGTCGCTCGTCGCCGCGCTCTGGGAGCGCGCCGCCGGCGGGGCGGCCCTGCCCGAGCGCCTCGACTTCTCGATGCACGGGACGTCGGGGCACGGGACGTCGGGGCACGGGACGTCGGAGCGGCAGGCCACGGCGTCCTGAGCGTCCCGCACGTCATCTGGTCGTCCGCGGCGCTATCGTCCGGTCATGTCGACGGAGACGGTCCAGGACCCGCCGCGGCGACGGCCGCGCGTCGGCTGGTGGGTGACGCTCGCCGTCGTCGCCGTGGTCGTCGTGACGGGCGTGGCGCAGATCTTCCCGCTGGCGAGGACCGCGGACGTCGCGGTGCCGCCGCCCGACGCCACGGCCGAGGACGTCGTGCGGGCCTACCTGACCGCCCTCGACGCCCACGACTGCGCGACCGCCCAGGCGCTGACGGCGCCCGAGTTCGCCACGACCACCGAGAGCATGTGCCACGACGTCTCCAGCCTGGAGATCACGGATCTCGAGACCGTCGGAACGGGCGCCGTGAACGCGGGGTTCGACGTCGACTGGCGGTTCTTCGCCGACGACACCTCCATCCCCGAGGGCGGGTTCGGGTGGACCTACTACCTCACCCGAGACCCCGAAGGGTGGCGTATCGAGGACGCCGGCAACGGCTGACCGTCAGGAGGACGGCGCGACGACGTCGTCCGGTGACGCGTCGGACAGCAGGTCCAGGTCCGGCTGCGTGGTGAACGTCCCCACCGGCACGTCGGGACCCGGGTCGCACTCGCCCGTGTCCGGGCCGTACGGCCGCTGCGCGACGTCGACGAGCCAGGCGTCGTCCACCTGGACCAGCGTGAACGTGTCGTACTCGAAGGAGCCCGGCTCGCTGGACCACTCCTCCGGCGCCGACGTGTCGTCGTCCCACACCCACGACGCCGGCAGCCGGCTGCACATCAGCACCATCGCCTCGTCGCCGTCGCTCGAGACGTCCAGCACCGTCATCTCCTTCGGCCCCGCCCAGAGCCGGAGCCTGCCGGCCTCGACGTCCCTGCGCACGCCGTCGACCTGGATGTCGAGCCACTCCGGCGTGGTGACCTCCGCCAGCCGCGGGTCCGAGAGGTCGAGCTCGTTGGTCGACGCCTTCAGGAGCGTGTCGTAGCGGCGCACCGCCTCCACCCGCGGGTCGCTCTCCGGGTCGCCCGACGGCGGCGCGCCGTCGGCCCACTCGACCTCGTCGTGGACCGTCGTCCCCTCCGGCCCGCCGCACGCGGCCACGAGCGCGGCGAGCGCCAGCGCGGTGAGGGCAGCGGGCACTCGCGCGTACCGGGCGGCGCTCATCGCTCGCCCCGCTCGGCCTCGCGGGCCCAGGCGTCGAACCCGTCGTTGTACTCCTGGATCAGCTCGTCCACGTACCGCCGCTCGTCCTCCGGCGGCGCCATGACGCCGTGCTCCACGTAGACGTCGACGATCGCCGTCAGCCGCTCCCGCATGATGCCCTCGCGAGCCGCCTCGTCGCCGTGCTCCGCGGCCAGGGCGTCGTTGTACTCCGTCGCCCAGTGGTCGCCCAGCGCGTCGCCGACCCAGCCGGCCACCTCTCCCGCGGCGTAGCCCCCGAGGGGGCCGCCGGGGATGGGCGCGAGGCCCACCAGACCGGTCACGCTGTCCACGGCGTCGCGCACCTGCTGGTCGTGGACCGACCCGACCGCGAGGTTCGCTCCCGCCGGCGAGCCCTCCAGCGCGGCCTGCGTCCCGAGGAGCCGCGCGATCGCGTCCTCGCCGCTCACCGTCGAGCCGTCGCTCCCGGCATACGCGACGACGCCCTGCTGGTACTCCGAGACCGCCCCGGCCAGCACCGCATGCCCGGCGGGATCGTGCCCCGCGACGCCCATGAGGTCGGCCACCCAGTCCTGCTCCGCGTTGACCAGCCAGACGTCCGGGCCACCGAGCATGCCCGTGTGCAGCGGCCCGTCCTCGGCCGTGTTCGCGCTCATCGGGTACTCCGCCAGTTGCGGGAGCTGCTGGCCTATCGCCGTGGCCAGTGCGACCGACCCGCGCCCGGAGACGTGGTCGGGGATGAGGTGCTCGTTGCCGCTGAGCTTCTCGAACACCGTGCCGGACAGCTCTGCGACGCTGCGCTGCACGTCGGGGTCGCCGCCGTGCGCGTCGAGCAGCGAGCCCGTGGCCCGCTGCGCGCCCGCCCACAGCGCGCTCGGCCCCTCGAAGCCGTCGCCGGTGATCTGCGCGGACCAGTCGCGCTCGCCGAACCAGTAGTCGACGCGGCCGGCGCCCAGGGCCCCGTCGCCGTAGGGGTCGTCCTTCGTGTCGGTGAGCCAGGCGAGCGCGGCGTCCGGGTACTGCCCGAGCGTCTGCAGCACGCGGCCGGCGACGTCGTCGACCCGGTTCCCCGACTCCTCGTCCTCGATGAACGCCAGGATCCGGCCCCCGGCGTTCGGCGAGTCGTCGAACACCGCCCCGGGCCGCATCCTGTGAGGGTCGCGTTCGCGGTCGACCAGGTTCGCCATCGCCACGGCGAGCGACTCGCCCAGCGGCGCCTTCTTCACGTCCCCGAACAGGAACCCGGCGGCGGACAGCGACGCCGTGCCGTCGAGCATCTCGTCGGCGAACGTCGACGCCGTCGCCGGCGACCACCGCGACGACCCGTTGCTCAGGCCCTTGCGGACCGCCTGCGCGAGGCCGAGCGCGAGCGCGGCGTCGAGGTGGCCCTCCAGCACCTGGGTGCCGAGCTGGTCGACGAGCTCGGTCGTGCCGTCGCCGCCGAGCCCGAGGAACGTGCGGGCCATGACGTCGTGGTCGCCGCCCCACCGGGAGAAGAAGGTCCGCAGGTCGCGCACGTCCTGCTCGGAGCCGTCCCCCTTCGCGATCCGGGCGGCGAGCGCCTGCATCGCGGCGGCGATCTCGTCGGTGGTGAGGTCGTCGACCGACGTCGCCCCCGCGCGCACCAACGTCGGGTACAGGTCGCCCCACCCGGGCGGCGCGTCCGCGCGGAGCGCGTCGCACAGGACGCCGTCGACGTCGCGGCGCTCGGCGTGCAGGTCGCGCAGGGCGGCCCACGCCTCGTCCTGCTCCCGCGTGGCCTCCTCGTGCAGCTCCTGACGGATCCGGTCGCGCGCCTCGTCGTCGGGGGCGTACCGGCCGCCGGTGTACTCCGTGCTCCACCACAGCCGGTGGAGCTCCTGCTCGGCGGCGTCGAGCTTGTCGCGCTGCGGCTGCGCCCGCGTCGCGATGTCCTCGACGGACGACACGTACGCCGACAGCGCCGGGCGGACGTCCGACAGCCGCGCCCGGACCGCGTCGAGGCGGGCGCGGGGCTCCGCCATCGAGGCCCGCCACGCCCGGCCGGACTTCCCGTCCCACGCGTCGCCGTCCAGGGCCGCGAGCGCCGAGGCGAGCACGGTGACCGTGCTCTCCAGCTCCGTGTGCCGCGTGCCGAGCCGCGAGTGATAGCCGGTGATCGTCCCGAGGTCGCCCTCGTCGGGCCGGCGGTCGGTGTGGTAGGTCATCGCGCGCTCCCCGCCAGCGCGGCGTCCGCCGCCTCGATCTCCGCGGCGGAGTCCTTGGCGGCGTTCCCCGCGCCGAGCACCTGCGCCTTGATGCCCTCGAGCTCCACCACGACCGACATGGCGAACTCCACGACCGCGTCCTCGACCCCCTGGCTGCCGCAGCCGGACACGTCGTCGGACAGGGTCGTCGACATCGCGTACCCGTGGCTCACGAGCCTGTTCCCGGTCTCCTGCATGGCGCCCGTGTCGGCGGTGAGCTGTTCGCACATCGTCCCGGCCTCTCGTCTTGCCCGTGCGGTCGGCGTGCCCGGGACGTGGTGCCGAGGATAGACAAGGCACGCCGGAACCACGATGGGGAGAACTGCCCGTGGACTCAGGCGCCCGGCACGACGAGGCCGGAGTCGTACGCCCACACGACGAGCTGCACGCGGTCGCGGGCGCCCGTCTTGGTCATGATCCGGCTGAGGTGCGACTTCACCGTGCTGGGCTCCAGGAACAGGGCCGCCGCGATCTCCGCGTTGGACGACCCACGGCACAGCAGCGCGACGATCTCCCGCTCGCGCGCGGTGAGCAGCCCCGCGGCGGCCTCGTCCGGCGCGACGGGGCCGCGGCGGCGCGCGAACTCGTCGATGACGCGGCGGGTGAGCGTCTGGTCCACGAGGCCGTCACCCGCGGCGACGCGCCGCACGGCGTCGACGAGGACGTCGGGCTCCGCGTCCTTGAGGAGGAAGCCGGACGCGCCGGCCTCGAGGGCGCCGAACACGTAGTCGTCGAGGTCGAAGGTGCTGACGACGAGCACCGGCACGGGGTCGGCGACGCCCGGGCCGGCGAGCTCGCGCGTGGCCGTGATGCCGTCGCCGCCGGGCATCCGCACGTCCATGCACACGACGTCGGGGCGCTCGCGGCGGGCCACGCGGACGGCGTCCGCGCCGTTCGACGCCTCGCCCACCACCTCCAGGCCCTCGCTCTCGAGGATGACGGTGAACCCGGCGCGGACGACGGCCTGGTCGTCGACCAGCACGACGCGCGTCATCGAGAGCTCCGGCCCGCGGGCGCGGCCCCGGCCGTCGCCTCCTGGGGGCGCGGCACCGTGAGCCGCACCCGCCAGCCACCGCCGGACGTGCGGCGCGCCGAGAGCCGGCCGCCCACGAGCTCGGCGCGCTCCGTCATGCCGATGACGCCGTGCCCGGGCACGTCGTCGTCGGCGGCCAGGGGGGCCGACGACGGGTCGCCGCGCCCGTTGCGCACGGTGAGCTCCAGCGCGTCCTCGTCGTACGCGGTCTCGACGTCGACGGCGCTGCCCGGCGCGTGGCGGCGGGCATTGGCGAGCGACTCCTGCAGCACCCGGTAGACGGTGAGCTGCGCCGTGGGAGGCAGCTCGAACGGCTCGCCGCGGCGCGTCTCCTGGACCCGCGTGCCCGTGCTGCGGGCGAGGTCGAGCAGCGCGGGCACGTCCGCGAGCGTGGGCTGCGGCGCCGACGGCGCCTCCTCGTCGCGCTCCCCGGCATCGCGCAGGATGCCGACGACGAGCCGCAGGTTCTCGAGCGTCTCGCGGCCCTGCGCGCGGATCCAGCGCAGCGACTCCCGGGCGCGGTCCGGGTCGCCGTCCACGAGGCGCTCCGCGGCGGCCGCCTGCACGACGATCCCGGACAGGTGGTGCGCCGCGACGTCGTGCAGCTCGCGCGCCATGCGGCCGCGTTCGGCGAGCACCGCCTGCGCGGCGAGCGCCTCGCGCTCCCGCTCCGCCTGCGCGACCCGCGCCCGCAGCTGCGCCAGCAGCTCCCGCCGGGTGCCGACGTACGCCCCGACGAGGGCGGCGCCCACATACGTGACCAGCGCGGACACGAGCCCGCCCCACAGCTGCGTCCCGACCGGCACACCCAGCTCCGCCGTCGCGGGGCCGCCCAGCACGAAGCCGAGGAGCACCTGCACGACGGCGGTGCCGGCCGCCGCGCCGAGGGCCGGGCGGCGCGGGGCGTAGACGCCCACCGAGTAGGCGGCCACGAGGGCCGCCGGCCCCTGGAAGCTCATGAACGGCGGGAGCAGCGGCACCAGCACGAGCTGGCCCAGCAGCGTCAGCGCCAGGCACAGCACCGGCCACCGGCGGCGCACTGTCAACGCCATCGACTGCCCCGCCAGGACGACGCACGACGCCACCGTCGCGCCGGTGCTCATCGTCCCGGCCGAGCCGTCCGCCCCGAGCGTCTCCCCGAGCGACGACGACACGATCTGCACGACGGCGAGGAACAGCCCCACCGACAGCGCCGCGACCACGCCGCCGAGCAGCGCGTCCCGGCCCGTGGCCGTCCGCACGCCCAGGGCGTC
The DNA here is from genome assembly GCF_053608125.1 of Isoptericola sp. NPDC055063. Taxonomy (NCBI): domain Bacteria; kingdom Bacillati; phylum Actinomycetota; class Actinomycetes; order Micrococcales; family Promicromonosporaceae; genus Isoptericola; species Isoptericola sp. NPDC055063. The sequence continues at coordinate 325,674 of NZ_JBSGUW010000004.1, forward strand.
GAGCCGCCGTCGCAGCGCGTCGAGCACGGGTCCTCCGTCGGTGTCGCGGGGTCGGTCAGCAGGTCGGTCAGCGGGTCCCGGGGCGGGGCCCCTCCCGGCACACGGTACGACGTCCGTGCGCCGGGCGGGGAGGTGTCCGTGCAGGTCAGGCCAGGTCACACGGTGGGGTGCGTCACGCCAGGTCACGGCGTCGGAACACCGCTCCGGCGGCGACCAGCAGCACTCCCGCCCAGGCGAGCAGCCCCGCCAGCGCCGCCGCGACCCCGACGCCCGCCCCGGCATCGGTCGTCGCGCCGAACAGCTGGGCCGCGCCCTGCCCCGCCGACGCGAGGGAGCCGAGGGTGATCGGCAGCCACGACGTCGCCGTCGTCGCGCCGCCCGTGAGGACGAGCGCGGCGGCCTGCACCATCGGTTCCACGAGGGCCAGCGCCACGACCACGACGACCGCCGCGACCTGCCCCCGCACGAGCGTACCGACGGCGAGCCCCAGCCACGAGAGCAGGACCATCACGGCAAGACCGCGGGCCCACACCCCGAGCGCCTCGGCCGGGCCGATCGCCAGGGTCGCGTCCGGCGTCGTCGCGACCGCCACGACCAGGCCGAGCGCCGTCACCAGCGCCAGCGCCACGCCGATGGCGAGCGCCGCCACCGCCGTCGCCCCCGCCTTGCCCGCGAGGATCCGCAGCCGGTCCGGGACCGCGAGCGCCGTCGGCACGATGCCGCCGGTGCGGAAGTCTGCCGTGGCCGCGAGCACCCCGAGCAGGAGCACGCACAGCGCGGTGACGCCGCTCGAGCCCGATGCCGGGCCCTGGCCCAGCAGGTCGAGCATGCCGCGCTGGGCCGCCGCGGTGCCCAGGTCCGTGGCGGACGCGAGCGTGGACATGACGTCGGCCGTGACGTCCGGCGGCGCCTGCACGCCCACTTGGAAGCCGGCATCGGCCCCACCCAGCCCCTCCAGGGCGCGGAGGGTGCGCGGCAGCACGAGCGTGAGCGCCTGGGCGAACACCATGCCCGCGACCGCGACGGCCGCGACGACCCACGGGGCCCGGGTGGTGCGGAGCTTGAGCAGCTCGGCCCTGAACACGGCCCTGAACATGGCGAGACGCATCAGCGCACTCCTTCGGTGGCGGCGGTGAGGTCGAGGTACACGTCCTCGAGGCTCCGGTCGGTGACGAGCTCGCCCAGCGGGCCGGCGGCGACGACGCGGCCCTGGCCGATGACGACCAGGTCGTCGGCCACCTGCGCCACCTCGGCGAGCACGTGGCTGGCCAGCAGCACGGTGCCGCCGTCCTCGGCGAACGCGCGCAGCAGCTCGCGCAGCCACCGCATGCCGGCGGGGTCGAGGCCGTTGGCCGGCTCGTCCAGCACCAGCACGCGCGGGCGGCCCAGCAGGGCGCTCGCGATGCCGAGGCGCTGCCGCATCCCCAGGGAGTAGGTGCGGACGCGGCGGTCCGCGGCCGGCGTCATGCCGACGGTGGCCAGCACCTCGTCCACGCGACCCGCGGGCAGGCGGGACGCCGCGGCCAGCACCCGCAGGTGGTCGCGGCCCGTGCGCCCGGGGTGCAGACCGCCCGCGTCGAGCAGCGCCCCGACCACCTGGGGCGGGTGCTCCAGCTCGGCGTACGGTCGCCCGTCGAACGTCGCCGTGCCCGAGCTCGCGCGCGCCAGGCCCAGCAGCACCTGCAGCGTCGTGCTCTTGCCCGCGCCGTTCGGCCCCAGCAGCCCCAGCACGCGCCCCGGGTGCGCCGTGAAGCTCACGTCGTGCACGGCCTCGAAGCCGCGGTAGGACTTGTGCAGCCCCTCGATCCGGATGGTGGTCATCCGTCCCTCCCTCGTCGTCCGGCGCTCCGTCGTCCCGGAGCCCTGTGCCGGTACCCCGAGCCTCCCCAGGAGCGGGTGGGCGGGTCTTGAGGCGGAGGGCGGAACCTGGGTTGCGCCTTTCGGGGGAGGTGGTGCGGATCAGGTCCCTGCGAAGAGACGGTCCAGGTGCTGGTCGATCGCGGCCAGCGCGGCCGAGGGCTCGACGACGCCGAGCTCGAGCAGCGGGGAGAACCCGGTCAGCGCCAGGACGAGATCGGTCTCGACGGCCGGGTCCCGGTCCGGCGCGATCCGGCCCTGCTCGATCGCCTCGCGGACGAGACGCTCGATCATGGCCCGCCCGTCGCGGAGCCCGAGGCCCGCCTGCCGGCGCAGCGCGGGGTCGTGCAGGGCCTCCAGGACGTACGCGGCGCTCATGCGGCTCGACGCCCGCGCGTCGGGGTGCAACGGGAGCATCTCGACGAGGACCAGGCGCAGCACGTCGCGCGGGTGCGGGGGCTGGTCGAGCGCGGCCAGCCCCTGCGCGACCCGGCCCGCGGTGCGTTCCGCCGCGGACTCGATCGCGAAGGTCAGCATCGCCGTGCGGGAGCCGAAGTAGTGCTGCAGCTGTCCCAGCGAGACCCCCGCCTCGCGGGCGACCTCGCGCAGGGTGGCCCGGGACCAGCCCTGCTGGTCGACGACGCGCCACAGCGCGCGGGCGATCACCTCGCGCCGTTCCTGGTGGTCCACCTGCTTCGGCATCCTGCACCTTCCCGGGTTGTCGTACGCTCGTCACAATACAGTTGACTTGGAACGCTGGACGGGAGGCCCGATGAGCGACGAGCAGCCGCCGGCCGCGTTCTTCAACCCCTACGCCGTCGCCATCGACGACCAGGTGGCGATCGCGCTGCTCGCCGAGATGCACATCACGAAGGCGATCGAGCGCGGCGACTTCGACGACCTGCCCGGCGCCGGCAAGCCGCTCGACCTGCAGGACCTCCACGACCCCGACTGGTGGCTCAAGGCCTTCATGCGGCGCGAGAGGCTCGTCGTCCTGCCGCCCTCCATCCAGCTCCGCAAGGACGACGCCGCCCTCGACGGGCGCCTCGACGAGATGTGGAGCGAGGACGACGTGCGCGAAGAGGTCGAGGAGTTCAACCGGAACGTCCTGCGCGCCCGCTACCAGCCGGCGGCCGGGCCACCGCTGGTCACCATGCCGCGCGACGTCGACGCGACCGTCGCCGCCTGGGCGCAGCGTCGTGCGGCGCGGGCCGCGCAGGCGCGGGAACAGCGTCAGGCCGAGGCGCCGGGCGACGGCGGTCGGCGCCGTCGACGCTCCCGCCGGCGGGGACGGTCCCGGGCCGTCGGCACGGGGACGGACGCCACGACCCCGCCGACGCCGGGATGATCACGGGAGGCGACGGATCCCGCCGCGCGGGTCGCTGACGAACCGCCCCGACCGGCGCCAGTTCAATGTCCGGTCGTCCGCCACGAGCTCCCAGGGCGTCCATCCGTCGTCGTCGCGCCGGCGCACGACGGTGCCGGTCGTGAGGCCGGCGAGGGCCACCTCGGACAGGCTCATGACGCGATCCGGCCGCAGCCCGCCCCTGAACTGGGACTTGCGGACGCCACCGTCGCGGAGCCGCCGCACGGCTGCAGCCTTGTCGGACGCGACCACTCCGAGCTCCGCGCGCCAGCCGGAGGCGTCGGCGTCCTCGACCACGAAGACGAAGATCTGATCCATCGCCGGAGTGTGGCACGGCGCCGGCGAGCGCCGAAGGCGGCGCCTGTGGATCACCGGGTCGCCGTGTCGGCACGGACCCGTAACCTGGCCGACGTGCTGCACGTCCACCGGTCCGAGCGCTCCGACGCGCTGGTCGCTCCCCTCGCCGACGTGCTCGCCGCGCCGCCGGACGACCCGTTCACGCCCGACGTCGTCGCCGTGCCCACGCGCGGCATCGAACGGTGGCTGGCGCAGCGGCTGTCGCACCTACTGGGGGTCGACGGCCCGTCGGGTGCCGGCCCGGTCGGACGAGGCATCTGCGCCAACGTGGACTTCGCTCATCCGTCGCGCCTGGTGGCGTCCGCGGTGACGGCAGTGACGGGCGTCGAGCACGACGACGACCCGTGGCGCCGCGCCCGGCTCGTGTGGCCGGTGCTGGAGACGATCGACGCGTCGCTGGACGAGGCGTGGGCGGCCCCGCTCGCGCGGTACGTCGGGGAGGCGGGCGACGGAGCGCGCCCCTCGCGCCGGCTCGCCCTGGCGCAGCGCGTCGCCGACCTGTTCTCCGCGTACGCGCAGCAGCGCCCGGACCTGCTGGCGCGCTGGCTCGACGGGGCCGACGACGACGGCGCGGACGACGACGGCGCGGGCGCGCCCGTCCCCGCCGACCTGGCCTGGCAGCCCCGGCTGTGGCGGCGGGTACGCGAGCGGGTGGACGCGCCCGGCCCGGCGGAGGTGCTGGCCGAGGCGGTCGCCGCGCTGCGCGCGGACCCGGGTGCCGTCGACCTGCCCGCCCGGATCTCGGTCTTCGGCCCCACCCGCCTGCCGGAGGACCAGCGGCGCGTGCTGCGCGCGCTCGCCCTGCACCGCGACGTGCACCTGTGGCTTCCGCACCCCTCCCCCGCGCTGTGGGAGGCGGTCGGGGCGCTCGCTTCCGGGGGCGCCGTCACCGGCCCGCGCCGGGACGACGTGCCGCCCGCCGCCCGGCACCCGCTGCTCGCGTCCACCGCGCGCGACTCCGTCGAGCTGCAGCTGCGCCTGTCCGAGGTCCTTGATCCGGGCGACGCCCCCCAGGTCCGGGTGTCGCACCACGCCGCACCGCCGCCACCCGCCACGCTGCTCGGCGCGCTGCAGGGTGCGCTGCGCGCGGACGACCCGGACGTCGCGCCCCACCCCGTCGACCCCGCCGACCGCAGCGTCCAGGTGCACGCCTGCCACGGGCGCGCACGCCAGGTGGAGGTGCTGCGCGAGGTGCTCACCGGCCTGTTCGCCGCCGACCCGACGCTCGAGCCGCGCGACGTCATCGTCATGTGCCCGGACGTGGAGGCGTTCGCGCCGCTGGTCACCGCGACGTTCGGCGCGGCACCCGACGGCGTCGCGCAGGTGCACCCGGGGCAGCGGCTGCGGGTCAGCCTGGCCGACCGCGGGCCGGGCGTCGTCAACCCGGTGCTCGGCGTGCTGGCCACGCTGCTGCGCCTGGCGGACGGCCGCGTCACCGCCTCCGAAGTGCTCGACCTCGCCGCGACGGAGCCCGTGCGGCGCCGCTTCCGGCTGTCCGACGACGACCTCGACCGCTGGCGCACCTGGGCCGTCGAGGTGGGCGTGCGCTGGGGCGAGGACGGCACCCGGCGGGCCCGCTTCGGCATCGACCCGCGCGTGCGCCAGGGCACCTGGGACGCCGCGCTCGACCGGGTGCTGCTCGGCGTGGCCATGGCCGAGGAGGACTCGCGGTTCGTGGGCCCGGCGCTGCCGCTGGACGACGTCGGCTCCACCGACGTGGACGTCGCGGGCCGGTTCGCCGAGCTGGTCACGCGGCTGACCGGGCTGCTCGCCGACCTCGACGGCACCCACCCGCTGGAGCACTGGCTCGACACGCTGGACCGGGCCGTCACCCTCCTCACCGACCCCGCGCCCGACGACGGCTGGCAGTCCGTGCAGGCCCGCCGGGTGCTCGGGGACGTGCGGGCGGCCGGGACCGGGCGGCCCGCAGCGACGGCTGGCGGCGGACTCCGGCTCGAGGACGTGCGCGCCCTGCTCGCCGACCGGCTCGCCGGCCGCCCCACGCGCGCCGGCTTCCGCACCGGCGCGCTCACCGTGTGCTCGCTGGAGCCGATGCGCGCCGTCCCGCACCGGGTGGTGTGTCTGCTCGGCATGGAGGACGGCGCGTTCCCCCGGAAGGCCACGCCCGACGGCGACGACCTGCTCGCGCGCGGCGCGTGCCTGGGCGAGCGCGACCGCCGCAGCGAGGACCGGCAGATCTTCCTCGACGCCCTCACGGCCGCGCGCGAGCACCTGGTCGTGCTGCACTCCGGCGCCGACGAGCGCACCGGCGCCGACCGGCCGCCCGCCGTGCCCGTCGCCGAGCTGCTCGACGCCCTCGACCGGGTCGGCACCGCCGCGGACGGCGGACCGGTGCGGCGGCAGGTCGTCGTGCGGCACCCGCTGCAGGTGGTGGGCGAGCGCAACTTCGAGGCCGGCGCGCTCGGCACCCCTGGGCCGTTCAGCTTCGACCAGGCCGCGTACGAGGCCGCCCTCGCGGGCCGGAGCCCGCGCACCGCACCCGGCCTCCTCATCACGGAGCCGCTCGTCGCCCGGGACGAGGCCGGCACCCCGGAGCCCGTCGACGTCGACGACCTCGTCCGCCTCCTCGAGCACCCCGCGAGCTGGTTCGTGCGCACCGTCCTCGGCGCCGCGCTCGTGCGCGACGAGGACGACGTCGACGACCGGCTCCCGCTCGAGATGGACCCTCTGGCCCAGTGGGGCGCCGGCGACCGCATCCTGACCGCCACCCTCGCCGGGGTCGACCCGCGGCAGGCCCGGGACGCCGAGTGGCGCCGCGGCCAGGCGCCCCCGCGCGTCCTCGGACGGGTGGCCCTCGACCGGGTCGTCGACCGCGTCGCCCCGGTCCGCGCCATGGCCGAGCGCACGACCTCCGGCGGGCCCGCGGCGCGCGCCGTCGACCTCGCGGTCACGCTGCCGTCGGGCACCCTCGTGACCGGGACGGTGCCCGGCGTCCGGGGCGCCCGGGTCGTGCGCGCGGAGTACTCGCGGCTGGCCCCCAAGCACCGCCTCCGCTCCTGGGTGCAGGTCCTCGCGCTCGCGGCGTCCGGCGAGCCCCCGGAGGCCCCCACCCCGGACGCGTGGTGGCACACCGCGACGACGGGTCGCGCGCCCGGTCGCGTCCCGCAGGCCGCGTGGAGCCGGATCGACGCACCCCCGCGCGACGACGCCGCGCGCCTGCTCGACGACCTCGTCGCACTGCGGCGGGAGGCGTTCCGGGCCCCGCTGCCGCTGCCCCCCGACGTCGCGCACGCCTACGCGACCGCCCGCCGCGGCCGACAGTCGCCGTCCGACGCCCTCGGCCGCGCCCGGAAGGCCTGGGCCGACGGGTTCGACCGCGCCGACCCGTACTACGTCCGCTGCTGGGGGGAGGGTGCCGGCCTCGACGACTTCGCGGGCACCCCCACCGACGACGACCGGCGCGTCGCCCCCGACGAGACCACCCGCCTCGGGGCGCTCGCGGCCCGCGTGTGGGGGCCGCTGCTGGCCCGCGAGCAGGAGGGAACGGTATGACCGCGCCGTCGGCGTCCACCACGGACGTCCCGATCTTCGACGTGACCGGCGACCTCCCCCAGGGCACCACCGTGCTGGAGGCGAGCGCGGGGACCGGCAAGACGTTCACGATCGCGGCGCTCGCCGCCCGCTACGTCGCCGAGGGGCGGGCGGAGCTGCGCGAGCTCCTGCTCGTCACGTTCGGTCACGACGCGACGTCGGAGCTGCGCGACCGCGTCCGCGAGCGCCTCGTCGCCACCCAGCGCGCGCTGCACGGGCCGGACCCGGCGTCCCACCCCGACCCCGTGGTGGCCCTGCTCGCCGACGTCGACCCCGAGGAGCTGGAGCGGCGGAGGTACCGCCTCACGTCGGCCCTGTCCCAGCTGGACAGCGCCACCATCACGACGACGCACGGGTTCTGCGACGCGACGCTGAAGTACCTCGGCATCGCCGCCGACGTCGACCCCGCGGCGACGTTCGTCAACGACATCGCCGACCTCGAGCGGGAGGTCGTCGACGACCTCTACGTGCGACGGTTCGCGGACGCCGAGCGGGCCGCGCTCACCCCCGCCCTGGCCCGCGCCGTGGGGCACGAGGCGGTGAGCAAGCAGGGCGTCACGATCGAGCCGGCCGAGCCCGGCGGGGCGCCCCCGTCGTCCGTGGGCACGCTGCGCCGGGACGTCGCGCAGGCCACGCGGGACGAGGTGCTGCGCCGCAAGCGGGCCCAGCAGCTCATGGACTACGACGACCAGCTCACGCTCCTGCGGGACACCCTGGTCGACCCGGTGCACGGCGCGACGGCGGCCGCCAGGGTGCGGTCGCGGTACCGCGTCGTGATGGTCGACGAGTTCCAGGACACCGACCCCGTGCAGTGGGAGATCCTGCGGACGGCGTTCCACGGGCACCGCGACATGGTCCTCATCGGCGACCCCAAGCAGGCGATCTACGCCTTCCGCGGGGCCGACGTCGTCGCCTACCTGGAGGCGCGGGAGGAGGCGTCGACGTTCGCCACCCTGGGGACGAACTGGCGTTCCGACGGCCCGCTGCTCCACGCCCTCGGGACGGTCCTGGAGGGCACGGCCCTGGGGGACGGGCGGATCGTCGTCCGGGCGGTCGCGTCCGCGCACGCCGACCCGCGCTCGCGCGGGGGCGCGCCCCTCCGCCTCCGCCGCCTCACCCGGGGCCGCAGCAACGGGCTGCCGGCGGGCGACGCCCGCGCCCTGGTGACCGCCGACACCGCCGCCGACATCGTCGCCCGGCTCGGCACCGACCAGGTCCGCGACGGCGACTCCTGGCGGCCGCTCGAACCGCGCGACGTGGCGGTGCTGGTCCGCACGAACGGTCAGGCGCAGGCGGTCCGCGATGCGCTGGACGGCCTCGGCGTGCCGGCGGTGGTCTCCGGGAAGCGCAGCGTGTTCACCACGGCGTCGGCCCGCGACTGGCTCACCCTGCTCACCGCCCTCGAGCAGCCCGGCCACCACGGACGGGCGGCGGCACTCGCCCTCACCCCGTTCGTCGGGTGGGACGCCGCGCACCTCGCCGCCGCCGACGACGCCGAGCACGACCGCCTGGCGGACGACGTGCGGCGCTGGTCCCGCCTGCTGTCCACGCGCGGCGTCGCGGCTCTGCACGAGGCGATCACCCGCGAGGGCCTGGCGGAGCGCCTCCTGCGGTGGAGCACCGGGGAGCGGGAGCTCACCGACCTGCGGCACGTGGGCCAGGTGCTGCACACCGCGTCGGTGGTCGAGGGCCTCGGCCCGTCGTCGCTCACCGGCTGGCTCCGGCGCCGCATCCGGGACGCGGAGACCGACATCGACGACGAGCGGAGCCGCCGCCTCGAAACCGACGCTGCCGCCGTGCAGGTCGTCACGGTGCACGCCAGCAAGGGGCTCGAGTTCGGCGTCGTGTACGTGCCGTTCGCGTGGAACCGGTACGAGCGGGACGACCCCGACGTCCTGAGCTTCCACGCCGACGACGGCACCCGGGTGCTCCACGTGGGCGGCCCCGGCTCGCCCGGGTACAAGGAGGCCAAAGAGCGGTACCTCGTCGAGGACCGGGACGAGGAGCTGCGGCTGCTGTACGTCGCGCTGACGCGCGCCCGCTACCAGGTGGTGGCGCACTGGGCACCGACGTACAAGAACTCGTCCCGCGGCGCGCTGACCCGGGTCCTCTTCGGGGCGCGCGGCCTGGACGGGGCGCCCGCGGCCGAGTACCCCCGACAGTCGCAGGCGGACGAGACGGTCCGCGCTGCCCTCGACGCCCTCGCGGCGCGCTCGGGCGGCACGATCGCCGTCGAGGACGTGCCGGCCACCCCGTCCGTCGAGCGCTGGCGCCCACCGGCCCAGGACGAGCCTTCGCTCGCCGTCGCGCATCTCGACCGGGTGCCGGACGCGACGTGGCGGCGCGCGTCGTACTCCGCGCTCACCGCGGCGGCGCACACCGGGCGACCCGCCGGGCTGTCCCCCGCGGCGCCCGGGGCGCCGGCCGGTGCCGCGACCGGCGGCGTGGAGTCCGAGCCGGAGGGCGGTGGGGTGCGGGACGAGCCGGCCGAGGCCGCGCCCACGGCCGTCCGCCCGGGCGGGCCCGCGACGCCGGGAGACGTCGCGGCCCCGGGAGCGGACCTCCCCTCCCCGATGTCGGGGCTGCCCGCCGGGACGGGGTTCGGCACCCTGGTGCACGAGGTCCTGGAGTACGCGGACACCGCCGCGCGCGACCTGGACGCCGAGCTGCTCGCCCGCTGTGCCGCCGCCGCGACGACGCGCGTGCCCGGCGCCGACCCGGCGGAGCTCGCCGCCGCGCTCGGCGTCGTCGCGCGCACCCCCCTGGGCCCGCTCGCGGGCGGACGCACCCTCGCGGACGTGGCGCCGCGCGACCGGCTGGCCGAGCTCGAGTTCGAGCTGCCGCTCGCCGGCGGAGACGGAGATGCGGGTGCGCTCGACGGCGGAGCCGCGGGCGGGGCAGCGGCGGAGGGCGCGACGCTCTCCGAGATCGCCGCGCTCCTGGGCCGCTACCTCGGCCCGGACGACGCGTTCGCCGCCTACCCCGCAGCGCTGGCGGAGCTCGCGGCGGCCGACCCGGGTGCACGGCCCCTGCGCGGCTACCTCACCGGGTCGATCGACGCGGTGCTGCGCGTCCCGGGCGACGACGGCGCCCCGCGGTTCCTGGTCGTCGACTACAAGACGAACCGCCTCGGCGCCTTCGACGCCCCGCTCACCGCCTACGACTACCGCCCCGAGGCGACGGTCGAGGCCATGCTGCACGCCCACTACCCGCTGCAGCTGGTGCTCTACCTCGTGGCGCTGCACCGGTACCTGGCCTGGCGGCTGCCCGGCTACGACCCGGACGTGCACCTCGGCGGCGGGCTCTACCTGTTCGTGCGCGGCATGTGCGGCCCCGGCACCCCCACCGGGCCCGACGGCGCTCCCTACGGCGTCGTGTCCTGGGTGCCGCCGCGCGGCCTCGTGCCCGCCCTGTCCGCGCTGCTCGACGGAGGCGACGCATGACCGACACCGCCACCCTGCCCGGCGGCCCGGCCGACGCCACCGGCGACGTCCGCGTCGCCGCCGCGGCCCCCGGTCTGTTGCGCGAGTTCAACGCCGCGGGCCTCGTCGCGGCCACGGACGTGCACGTCGCGACCCGGCTGGGCCGGCTCACGGGCGAGGAGGACGCCACGGTGCTGCTCGCCGTCGCCCTCGCCGTGCGCGCCCTGCGCGGCGGGTCCGTGTGCGTACGCCTCGACGACCCGGACGAGCTGGCGGCGCTCGCGCTGCCCGAGGACGCGGACCGCGCCGACGCCCCCGCCGACGGGACGGCGACCGCGGCTCCCCCGCCGTGGCCGGAGCACGCCGCGTGGGTGCGGGCGATCGAGGCGAGCCCCGCGGTGACCGTCGGCGCGGGAGAGCCCGTGGACCGGCCCGCCCGCTGGGTCGGCGGCCGCCTGTACCTCGACCGCTACTGGCGCGACGAGCTCACCGTGCGGCGGCTGGTCGACGCCCGCCTCCAGGCGCCGCCCCTGGTCTCCGAGGGCGCCGACCGCCTGGACGGCACGCTCGCGCGGCTGTTCCCCGCGGCGGCCGACGTCCGTCAACGCCTCGCTGCCGCGCACGCCGCCGGCCGCCGGCTCACGGTGCTCACGGGCGGGCCGGGCACCGGCAAGACGACCACCGTCGCGCGGCTGCTCGCCGTCCTGCAGGACGTCGACGGGCCCGGCCTCCGCGTCGCGCTCGCCGCGCCGACGGGCAAGGCCGCCGCGCGGCTGCAGGAGGCGGTGCGCGACGTCGTCGGCGCCCTCCCGCCCGAGGACCGCGAGCGCACCGGCCGCCCCGACGCGACCACCGTGCACCGGCTGCTGGGGTACCGCAGCGCCACCCGGTTCCGCCACCACGCGGGCCACCACCTGCCGCACGACGTCGTCGTGGTGGACGAGACGTCGATGGTGCCGCTGTCGCTCATGGCACGGCTGCTCGAGGCGTTGCGCCCCGACGCCCGGCTGGTGCTCGTCGGCGACCCGGACCAGCTCGCGTCCGTCGAGGCCGGCGCCGTGCTGGGCGACCTCGTCGCGCGGCCGCCGGTGGTGACGTCGCTGGCCGAGCACCTCACGACCGCCGCTCCCGTGGACGCCGCCGAGAACCCCTCCGAGCCCCCCTCCGAGGCCGAGCGCGACCGCCTCGCCAACGGCGTCGTGCGGCTCGTGACCGTGCACCGCCAGGGCTCGGACTCGGCGATCCTGCCGCTCGCCGCGGCGATCCGCGAGGGCGACGCCGACGCCGTGCTCGACGTCCTGCGCACGGGCGCCGGCGGAGTCGAGCTGGTCGAGGCCGACACGGAGCGTCTCGACGAGCACGCCGTGGCGGGCCTGCACGACGACGCGGTCGACGCCGGCCGACGGCTCGTGGCCGCCGCGCGGGCGGGCGACGCGGCGGGCGCCCTGGAGGCCCTGTCCGCGCACCGCGTCATGGTCGCGCACCGCCGCGGGCCGGTCGGCGTGGCCCGCTGGGCGGCGCAGGTGGAGGCGTGGGTCGAGGAGGCGACGGCCGACGGCGCGCCGCCCGCCGCCCCCGGGACGCCGTGGGTGGTGGGCCGGCCGCTGCTGGTCACGACCAACGACGCCGACGTGGGCCTCTACAACGGCGACACGGGCGTGCTCGTCGCGGACCGCGACCCGGCACGCACCCAGGACGGCACGGTCGCGGTCGTGGCCGCGTTCGGCGACCCGCGCGACCCGCTGCGCGTGCGCACCCACCGGCTGCCGCCGGTCGAGACCGTGCACGCGATGACCGTGCACCGGGCCCAGGGCAGCCAGTTCCGTCGCGTGTCGCTGGTGCTGCCGCCGCCCACGTCGCCCCTGCTCACCCGCGAGCTGCTGTACACGGCGGTCACGCGCGCACAGGAGTTCGTGCGGGTCGTGGGCACCGCGGACGCCGTGCGCGCCGCCGTCGCCCACCCGGTCCGTCGCGCGAGCGGCCTCCGCGACCCCCTCCCCTGACGTTGTGGGCGGGGGGGTGGGGGCGGACCTGGCCCCCATGAAGGGCAAAAAACCACCCCCCAACAAAAAAGAAAGCCCACCCCGCAGGGTTGCCCCCGGTACGGA
>NZ_JBSGUW010000004.1:338345-356303 GCF_053608125.1 Isoptericola sp. NPDC055063
CGTCGCGGGAGCGCCCTCCGCGACCCCCTCCCCTGACGTTGTGGGCGGTTGTTTGTCCCCCCCTTAGCAGTAGGCGAGGGCCAAACGCCCGCTCACAACGGAATAGGAGTCCCGCCCGCGGGAGTTGTCCCAGGCGATGAACGCCGACGCCTCGCACCCCGCGCCCACCTCACCCCGACTGTCCGTGCTGGACCTCGTCCCCGTCCGCACGGGCCAGTCCAGCCCCCAGGCGCTCGCCGCCTCGCTCGCGCTGGTGCGCCGGGCGGACGAGCTGGGCTTCGAGCGGTACTGGTTCGCCGAGCACCACAACATGGCCGCCGTGGCCGCGTCGACGCCGCCGGTGATGATCGCCGCGGCGGCGGCCGCCACGGAGCGCATCCGCGTCGGCTCGGGCGGCGTGATGCTGCCGAACCACGCGCCGCTCGTCGTGGCCGAGCAGTTCGCCGCCCTGGAGGCGCTGGCCCCCGGCCGCGTGGACCTCGGCATCGGCCGCGCGCCCGGCTCGGACCCGGTGGTCACGGCGCTGCTGCGGCAGTCCGGCCCGACGTCGGACGTCGAGCGGTTCCCGCAGCACGTGCGCGACATCCTCGCCCTGATGAGCCCTGACGGCGCCACGCTGCGCCTCGGCGACGGCAACCTCTACGACGTGCACGCCACCCCGGCCGCCGACGGCACCCCGACGGTGTGGCTGCTCGGCTCCAGCGACTACTCCGCCCGCCTCGCCGCGGAGCTGGGGCTGCCGTACGTCTTCGCGAACCACTTCTCGGGCGCGGGCGTCGACCAGGTGCTCGCCCTGTACCGCGACCACTACACGCCCAGCGCCGCCCACCCGGAGCCGCAGACGTTCCTCACGGCGAACGTCGTCGTCGCGCCCACTGCCGTCGAGGCGCACGAGCGGGCGCTGCCGCAGCTCCGCTCGATGGCGCGCCTGCGCACCGGCAAGCCGATGGGCCGCGCCGAGACGGTCGAGCAGGCCCTGGCCGAGCCCCTGGACCCGATGGCGGAGCAGATCGTCGCCGACATGCGCGCCCGCTGGGTGGTGGGCGAGCCGCACCAGGCCGCGGCCCAGCTCCGCGACCTGGCCACGCGGCACGGCGTGGACGAGGTCATGGTCGTGCCCGTCGCCGGTACCTACGAGTCCGAGCCGCTGGACGCCACCCCGGGCCGCGTCCGGACGCTCGAGCTGCTCGCCGAGGCGCTGGCGGCCTGACCTTGTGGTCCGGAATCCTGGTGGACTAACGTCGACTTAGTCCACCAGGATCGAGGAGCTCGCCCGTGAAGACCGTCAACGTGCACGAGGCCAAGACCCACCTCTCCCGCCTCCTCGCCGAGGTCGAGGGCGGCGAGGAGGTCGTCATCGCCCGCGCGGGCCACCCCGTCGCTCGCCTGGTCGGCACCGACCCGTCGGCCCGGCCGCGGCGGACGCTCGGCCCGCTGCAGGGCCGGTTCACGATGCCCGACGACTTCGACCACTGGGCTCAGGACGAGGTGGCGGCCCTGTTCGAGGGTGACGACGCCGCAGGCGCCCGGTGAGGTACCTCCTCGACACCAACGTCCTCGTCTGGACGCTCGGGTTCCCCGAACGGCTGCCCGACGACGTCGCGGAGATCCTGTCCGACCCCGAGCCCGAGATCTGGTTCAGCGCCGTCAACATCTGGGAGATCGGCATCAAGTCCGCGCTGGGCCGTGCAGACTTCGACCTGGATCCGCACGTGGCCCGCGCGACGACCCTGGCCCTGGGCTTCGTGGAGCTCGCCGTCGACGGCGCACACGCGGTGACGGCGGCCCGGCTACCGGCCGTCCATCGCGACCCGTTCGACCGGATGCTGGTGGCGCAGGCCATCATGACGGGCTCGACCCTGCTCACGAGCGACGCCACGGTCGCCGCGTACCAGGGCCCCGTCCGCCACGTCGGCCGCCGCGGCTGACGGACGAGAGAGGACGTCTCATGACCGACGTGACCGTGGTCCGCGCGGACAACCCCGGCCCGATGACGCTGGACGGCACGCGCTCGTACGTGCTGCGGGCGCCGGGCTCGGCGTCGTGCGTGGTGGTGGACCCGGGGCCCGACGTCGAGGAGCACCTCTCGACGCTCGCCGGCGCCGGGCCGGTGGAGCTCGTGCTGGTGACGCACCGGCACGCCGACCACACGGCCGGCTCGGCGCGGCTGCACGCGCTCACCGGCGCCCCCGTCCGCGCGGCCGACCCGGCGCACTGCCACGGTGGCGAACCCCTGCGCGGCGGCGAGCGCATCGACGCCGCGGGGTTGCGCCTCGACGTGCTCGCCACCCCGGGGCACACCGCGGACTCGGTGTCGTTCGTCGTGACGGGGCCGGACGACGTGCCCGTCGTGCTGACCGGCGACACGGTGCTGGGCCGTGGCACCACCGTCATCGCCGAGCCGGACGGCTCCCTGCGCGACTACCTCGCCAGCCTCGACGTGCTGGAGCGCGCGGGCGACGGCCGCGTCGGCCTGCCCGGCCACGGCCCCGCTCTCGACGACCTCGGCACCGCGGTCCGTTCCTACCGCGCCCACCGCCTGGAGCGGCTGGACCAGGTCCGGTCCGCGCTGGCGGAGCTGGGCCGCGACGCCCGCTCCGACATCGACGGCAACGGCGACCTCGCGGACGCCGTCGTCGCGCGGGTGTATGCCGACGTCGACCCGTCGGTCCGCCGCGCGGCGCGCCAGTCGGTCGTGGCGCAGCTCGCGTACCTGCGGGACGCGCCCGTCTGACCCGGCACTCCACGACCCGGCACTCCCCAGAGCGGGGGGCGCATGTCGGAGGCGCGCGGCACCATGGCGGGATGACGGTCACCCCCGCCCCGCGCCCGGAGGCCCGCCCTGCGGTCCGCCTCGGCGTCGCCTTCGTCCCCACGATGCCGCCGGAGTCGCTGCGCGACCTCGCCACGGCGGTCGAGGCCGCGGGCCTGGACGACGTGTGGGTGTGGGAGGACTGCTTCAAGCAGAGCGGCGTCGCGTCGGCCGCGGCGGCGCTCGGCTGGACGGAGCGCGTGCGCGTGGGGATCGGTCTCATGCCGGCGCCCCTGCGCAGCACCGCGGTCACGGCGATGGAGGTCGCGACGCTCGCGCGCCTGTTCCCCGGCCGGTTCGTCCCCGCCGTCGGGCACGGCGTGCAGGCGTGGATGGGGCAGGCGGGCGTCCGGGTGGACTCGCCGCTGACGCTGCTGCGCGAGCACACCGAGGCCCTGCGCCTGCTGCTCGCCGGCGAGGAGGTCACGACGTCGGGCCGGTACGTGCACCTCGACCGGGTACGCCTGGACTGGCCGGCGCCGCAGACCCCGCTCGTGCTGGGCGGCGTCGGGCCGCGCTCGCTGGCCCTCGCGGGCGAGCTGGGCGACGGCGTGATCCTCGCGAACGCGCTCACTCCGGACGACGTGCGCGCCGCCGCCGACGCCGCCACGGCCGCGGCGAGCCCGGTGGGCCGGCCGACGCCCGAGGTGTACGCCACGCTCATCGCCGCCGCCGGCGACCGGGCCCAGGAGCGCCTGGACGCCGAGCTGCCCCTGTGGGGAGCCGAGCCCGGACGCGGCATCGGCGCCGCCGGCGACGCCCGCGCCATCGCCGACGGAGTGCTCCGGCTCGCGGCGGCCGGGGCGTCCGCCGTGGCGGTGCAGCCGACGGCGGACGAGCCGGACCTCGCCGGGCTGATCGAGCTGCTGGGCTGCGAGGTGCGCCCGCTGCTGGAGCACGCGTGACAAGACGGGGCTCGACCGTCCCAACCTGATCCTGAGGAAGGACCCTACGATTCGGCCATGACGACGCCATCAGACCCGTACCGCCGCCCGGAGGACACGCCGCCCTCGCCGGGCGCCCAGGGCCAGCCATACCCGCCGGGCCAGCCGTACCCGCCGGGCAGTTCCGCGGCCGGCGGCCCGCCGCCGTACGCCCCGTCGCCGTACGACCACGGGGCCGTCGTGCCGTCGCCGCCGCCCGTCGTCTACCACCAGCAGCAGCCGTACCCCGCCGCACAGCCCTACGCGGCGTACCAGCAGCCCGTCCCCGCCAGCAGCGGCCTGTACGTCGCGGCCGCGGTGATCAACTGGGTCGTCCTGGGCATCACGGTGGTCTCGACGCTCGGCCTCGGTCTCATCGCCGCAGCGTGGATGGTCCCGATGACGATCCTGACCCACAAGGCCGCGAAGGACGGGTACCGGCACACCGCCCTCGCCGTGTGCACGCTGCTCTTCTGCGGTCTGATCTCCGGCATCCTCATGCTCGTCGACGAAGGCAACCGCCAACCCAAGCCGCTGCAGTAGCCCGAAGGAGCAGTCATGGACTGGAAGATCGAGCTCATCCACGTTCCCGTGAGCGACGTGGACCGCGCCAAGGAGTTCTACGAGCGCGTGGGCTTCCACGCGGACCACGACCAGCGCGTCGACGAGAACCTGCGGTTCGTGCAGATGACGCCGCCCGGCTCGGCGTGCTCCATCGCGTTCGGCGAGGGGCTGGGCGGCGGGCTGGCGCCCGGTCAGCTGGACGCGATCCAGGTGGTGGTGCCCGACGCCGACGCGGCCCTGCAGCACCTGCGGGACGTGGGCGTCGAGGCGCAGGGCGTGGACGACCAGCCGTGGGGCCGGTTCGTCACGTTCGCCGACCCGGACGGCAACTCCTGGACGCTGCAGCAGCTGCCGGCGTGGTCCGCCGGCGCCGCGGGCTGAGCCCGCGGCGGCCGGTGGCCGTCGCCGGGGCGACCGTCAGAGCCGCTTGCCGTAGCAGCGCTGCTGCTCGGAGCCCACGTGGTCGCCGAAGGGGTCGATCGGCTCGTAGCCGATCGACTCATAGAGGCGCATCGCCTCGGGCTGCGCGGTGCCGGTCTCGAGCACGAAGCGCCGGAAGCCGACCTGGCGGGCGGCACGCTCCAGCTCGGCCATGAGCCGGCGGGCGATGCCGCGCCCGCGGGCCCCGGAGTCCACGAACACCCGCTTGACCTCGCCGGTCGCCGCGGGGTGGGTGGTGCCCCGGCCTCGCCGGTCGTCGGTGCCGGACACGTCCCGCACCGCGGCGGTGCCCACGGCACGGCCGCCGACCCGCGCAACCAGCGTCACGACGATCGACCGCGGGTCGATGGCGGGCGCCGGGTCGTCGCCGCCGTAGCGGACCGACATCTCGGCCTCCTGCGCGGCGCGCAGGCTCGCGGCGTCGGCGTCGTCCCACTCGACGACCTCGACGGTCAGGTCGTCGGGGCGGGCCTGGGGCAGAGTGGCGGTCGCGGTCATGCCCGGACGAGGGCGGCGAGCACCGACGTGAAGAAGCCGAGCCCGTCCGTGCCGCTGCGCGGGCCGTCGGCGCCGTCCGGGCCGAAGCCGGCCTCGACGGCGTGCTCGGGGTGCGGCATGAGGCCGACCACGTTGCCGCGCGCGTTGGTGATGCCGGCGATGTCGCGGCGCGAGCCGTTCGGGTTCCAGCCCTGGTAGCGGAACACGACCCGGCCCTCGCCCTCGAGCTCGTCGAGGGTGTGCTCGTCGGCGACGAACTGCCCGTCCTGGTTCTTCAGCGGGATGGTGATGTGCTGGCCGCGCTCGTAGCGGTTGGTCCAGTCCGTCGCCGTGTTCTCCACGGACAGCACCTGCTCGCGGCACACGAAGTGCAGGTGGTCGTTCTTCACCATGGAGCCGGGCAGCAGGTGGGCCTCGGTCAGCACCTGGAAGCCGTTGCAGATGCCGAGCACGGGCATGCCGCCCTTCGCGGCGTCCACGACGGCGTCCATCGCGGGCGCGAAGCGCGAGATGGCGCCGGCGCGCAGGTAGTCGCCGTAGGAGAAGCCGCCGGGCAGGACGACGGCGTCCACGCCGTGCAGGTCGCCGTCCGCGTGCCACAGGGAGACGGGCTCGCCGCCCGCGAGCCGCACCGCGCGGGAGGCGTCGCGGTCGTCGAGCGTGCCCGGGAACGTGATGACGCCGATGCGCGCGGCGTCCAGGGTGGGCGCGGTCATCAGGCGACGCCCTCGGAGGTGATCGTCCCGGCGGCATCGGTCGCGGCGTCCGCCACGCGCACGACGTCCTCGATGACCGGGTTCGACAGCAGCGTCTCGGCGGCCTGCTGCGCGGCGGCGAGGACCTCGGGGGTCACCTCGCCGTCCACCTCGAGCTCGAACCGCTTGCCCTGGCGCACCCCGCTGAACTGGGTGAACCCGAGGCGCGGCAGCGCCCCGACGACGGCCTTGCCCTGGGGGTCCAGGATCTCGGGCTTCGGCATGACCTCGACGACGACGCGTCCCACGGGTGCTCCTTGGATCGTGACCGGGTAGTCAGGTGGCCGCCGCTCCGGGATCCCGCACGCGCGGCGCAGCGGGGCGCGCGCGTGAGAGCGGGAGCACGACGGCGGGATTCCGCGACGAGTCTACCGTCGGCACGCTAGCCTCGGGACGCCGCGGAACGCTGCCGGACGCCGGCGCCGCCGACCCCGCGTGAACCGACGACCGCAACGATCGACGAGGAAGCATGTCCGCACCCACTCCTCCGCCCTCCGGCGGCAGCGCCCCCGACCCGTACTCCGCCCCCGACGCCGGCTCGTCCGGGCCTGCCCCGAGCGGCCCGCAGCCTTACACGGAGCCCGGCGCGACGCCGTCCTACTCGCAGGCGCCGTACGCACAGCCCGGCGCACAGCCCGGCGGCCAGGGCCCGTACGACCCGTCCGCGCCGGCGACGCCCTACGGCGGCCAGCCGCCGTACGGCTACGCCCCGCCCCGCAAGACCGACGGCGTGTCGATCGCGGCGCTCGTCACCGGCATCCTCGGCCTGGCGCTCGTCCCGCTCGGCCTCGGCATCGCCGGCGTCGTGCGCACCAAGGACCCGGCGCGGTCGGGCCGCGGTCTGGCCATCGCCGGCATCGTGCTGGGCGCCCTGAGCACCATCGGCTGGATCGTCTTCATCGCGCTGATCGCGCTGGTCGCCACCAACGACGACCTCCAGGACGCGTTCAAGGAGAGCTACCAGCAGGGGATCCAGGAGGGCGCCGGGCTCGACTACGGCGTCGGCGAGTGCTTCGACTACCCCGCCGGTTCCACCACGGTCGAGGGCATCACCCCCGCCGACTGCACCGCGCCGCACGCGGCCGAGGTGTTCGCGGTGTCCCAGCTCCCCGGCGGCGACTACCCCGGCGAGGCCGGCCTCGAGCAAGCGTTCACGGACACCTGCGTGCCGGCGTTCGAGTCGTACGTGGGCATCGACCCCGCGGAGACGACCCTGACCGCGTACTACATCGGGCCCGACGAGGTGTCGTGGGCCATCGGCGACCGGCAACTGCTGTGCGTCGTCGAGGACGGCGACGGGTCGCCGCTCGTGGACAGCGTGCGCGGCAGCGGTCTCTGACCCCGACCGGGGCGCGCCTCAGCGCAGGGGCGCCCCGGTCAGCCGCTCGTACACCTCGAGGTAGCGGTCGCGGGTGCGCTCGACGACGTCGGCCGGCAGGGCGGGCGGCGTCGTGTCGGACGCGCGGTCCCAGCCGGACGCGGGCGAGGTGAGCCAGTCGCGCACGATCTGCTTGTCGAAGCTGGCCTGGGTGCGACCCGGCTCCCAGTCGTCGGCGGGCCAGAACCGCGACGAGTCGGGCGTGAGCACCTCGTCGCCCAGCACCGTGGCCCCGGTGGCCGGGTCGACGCCGAACTCCAGCTTGGTGTCCGCGAGGATCACGCCGCGCTCGCGCGCGATCTGCTCGGCGCGGGAGTAGACGGCGAGGGTGAGCTCCCGCAGGCGGACCGCGGCGTCGTCGCCGATCCGGCGCGCCACCTCCGCGAAGGGCACGTTCTCGTCGTGCTCCCCGACCGCGGCCTTGGTGGCGGGGGTGAAGATCGCCTCGGGCAGCCGCGACCCGTCGACCAGGCCCGCCGGCAGCGGGATCCCCGTGACCTCGCCGGACGCCCGGTACTCGGCGAGGCCGGAGCCCGTCAGGTAGCCGCGCGCCACGCACTCCACGGGGAACATCTCGAGCCGGCGGCAGATCATCGCGCGCCCGGCGACGACGTCGGGCACCAGGCCGTCGCCCGGCTCGGCGCTCGCCTCCGTGGACACCACGTGGTTGTCCACGACGTCCGCGAGCTGCTCGAACCACCACAGGCTGAGCTGCGTGAGCACCACGCCCTTGTCCGGGATCCCGGGGCTGAGCACGTGGTCGTGAGCCGAGAGCCGGTCGGACGCGACCACGAGCACCACGTCGCCCAGCGGGTGCACCCCGCCCAGCGCGGGCAGGGCGGGCTCGTACAGGTCGCGCACCTTGCCGGAGTAAACGTGCCGCCACCCCGGCAGGTCGAGCGGTCCGCCCGCGAAGGCGTCGTTCTGGTCGGCACCGGGCTGGTCGACATCGTGCGTCTCGGTCACGACGCACAGTCTCGCATCCGGCGTCGGGCCGGGGCGCGCGTGTCCGCGATCCTGCCGCGCGGAGTCCATCGGCCCCCCTACCGGACAGCCCCGTCCGTTCACCGTCACCTGGTCGGCGCCGCGCTGAGCGGGCGGCGTGCGCCTCTACTCGGGCACCGACCGGGACCGCATCGACACCTACCACGTCGTGGCGCGCGGCGGATCCTCCGGGACGGTGACGGTCTCCGGCCTGGCCGATGCCGACCGCCGCTGGTTCCGGCACGTCCCCGACCGCGGCGCGGGCCTGACGATCGCCGACCGCCTGGTCCGGATCGACGGCACGGTGAACTTCCCTGGGACGTCCCGGAGGCCCCCGGGCGGTGACCGCGCGCGGTCACCGCCGGAGGCCGACGTCAGGTCGCCGGCGGCCGCCTGTCAGCGGCCGGTCGTCAGCCGTCGAACGACAACCGCAGCGCGAACTCGTCGCCGCTGCTCGACGACCCGAGCGCCCGCAGCGGCTCCAGGTTCGCGAGGACGTCCTCGTCTCCCTCGGCGCCGAGCTCGATCACCGGGGCGAGCTTGTCGACGTCGAGGTAGACCAGCGACGAGACCCGGTCGAACGGGACCACGGAGCGGAACGCGTCGGACGCCGCCAGGCCGGAGCCGACCTCGAGGGCGCTCTCGGACGTCGCCAGCGCCACGCCACCGTCGACGTCCTGCACCGTGAGCCGGACGCCGGCGGCGGACTCGATCGCGCCGGCGAGGCGCTCGTCGATGTCGCGGAGCTCCGCCTGGTCGCCGTGGGACCGCAGCGCCACGTCGAGGCTCTCGACGCTCTCGGGGCCCGCAAACGCGTCCAGGCCGTCCAGGCCGCGCTCGCCGACGGTGAGGAGCGGGTCGGACAGCAGGAGCGTGGTGAGCTCGTCCAGCGAGACCCCGAGCGTCGCCTCGACCTCGGCGCTCGCCTGCTCCCCGCCCGCCCCGACGAGGGCGTCGGTCAGGAGGTCGGCGTACTGCGTCGCATACTCGTCCGACATCGCGGTGCCGTAGGCGAGCGCGGTGGAGCCGGGCAGCTGCGCCGGGTCCAGCGACGACTCGCCGAGCATCGCCTCGGCGCCCTCGAAGACGCCACGCACCTCGATGGCCGACGACTCGGCGCGGAGCACCACGGCGGCCGCCCCCAGGTCGTCGGTCAGCCCCGGCACGTCGAGCTGCGGCTGCCCGGGCTGCTCGAGCCCCTGCGCCATCAGGTCGGCCACCTCGGGGTGGGCCATGATCGCCCCGTAGTCGGCCCAGCCCGACGCGACGCCCTGGTCGCCGAGCCTCCCGACGGCCGCCGTGAACTTCTCCGCGTCGCCGAGCGACGCCTCGGTGGCCGCCGCGACCGCGGCGTCGACCGTCGCCTGCTCGGCACCGACGATCGCGTAGCCGTCGAGGAAGGCGACACCACCGGCCTCCGCGCCGGAGCAGTCTGCGAGCTCGGCGATGCCCTTCCGAGCCTCCCCCTCGTCGTCCACCTGGATCGCCACGACGGGCTCGAACGGCTCGTCGAGGAGCGCGACACCGACGCGCTGACCGAGCCATGGCTCGACGTCGGCGGCGAAGTCGACGTCGCAGTCCTCCCCGAACGCCTCCTCGACGAACAGGGTCCGCAGGTCGGCCTCCTCGTCGCCCACGGAGTCGGCCAGGGCGGGGAACTTCTGCAGCAGCCGCAGGATCTCCACCTTCTGCCCCGCCGAGGGGTCGAGGTCGACCCTCGCGTACGCGAGGGAGCCGGCCGGCAGCACGTCGTGCGGCTGCGTGCCCGCCCCCGACAGCATGGCGTACGCGACCGCCCCGGCCCCGCCGACGAGCACGACGCCGGCGGCGATCCCGATCGTCGCGACCGTGCGACCGCGGCGACGTGGCGCGGGCGCCGAGACCACCTCCCCGGGCGTCAGGTCGAGGAGCACGGGGTCGGTCGGAGCGTCCGAGGCGTGGTCGGCCGAGCGCGGGTCGGGTTCGGGCGTGCCGGGCGGCGTGGCGTGTGACATGGGTGGGCTCCCTTCGAGGTCCGCTCGGACAGTAGCGGAGTCTCCGGGTTGTCTTGCAGGTTTTCCACAGTTCACGCCCGGGGACAGGTACCCATCAGGCCCCGGGGACGGCGACCTCTCCGCGCTCGGCCCTGAGCGCGATGTCGCTGCGGTGGTGCGACCCGTCGAGCGCGATCTTCGCGACGCCCGCGTACGACGCGGCGCGCGCGGCGGCGAGATCGGCGCCCCGGCCCACGACGGACAGCACGCGGCCGCCGGCGGACACCAGCGCGCCGTCGACGACGGCGGTGCCGGCGTGCAGCACGTGCACGTCGTCCAGCGCCTCGGCGTCGTCGATGCCGGTGATGGGGTCGCCCTTGCGGGGCGACTCGGGGTAGCCCTGCGACGCGACGACCACGTTGACGACGGCGTCGTCGGACCAGCGCAGCGGCTCGATGGCGTCGAGGCGGCCGGTGGCGGCGGCGAGCAGCACGCCGGACAGCGGGGTGCGCAGGCGCGCGAGGACGGCCTGGATCTCCGGGTCGCCGAAGCGGGCGTTGAACTCGACCACGCGGGTGCCGCGGCTCGTCAGCGCCAGGCCCACGTACAGCACGCCGGAGAACGGGGTGCCGCGGCGGGCCATCTCGTCCACGGTGGGCTGCGCGATGCGGTCGAGCACCTCGGCGACCAGGCCCGACGGCGCCCAGTCGAGCGGGGTGTACGCGCCCATGCCGCCGGTGTTGGGGCCGGCGTCGTCGTCGCCCACGCGCTTGAAGTCCTGGGCGGGCACCATCGGCACGACCGTGGCGCCGTCGCTCAGGCAGAACAGCGACACCTCGGGGCCGTCCAGGTACTCCTCCACGACCACCCGTCCGTCCGCCCCGCGCGCGTCGAGCGCCTCGCGGGCGTGGGCGAGCGCGGCGTCGCGGTCGGACGTGACGACCACGCCCTTGCCGGCCGCGAGCCCGTCGTCCTTGACGACGTAGGGGGCGCCGAACGCGTCGAGCGCGTCGGCGACCTGGTCGACGGTGGCGCACACGTGCGCCATGGCGGTCGGCACGTTCGCGGCGGCCATGACGTCCTTCGCGAACGCCTTGGACCCCTCGAGGCGGGCGCCCTCGGCCGACGGGCCGAAGACGGGGACGCCGGCCTCGCGGACGACGTCGGCGACGCCGGCCACCAGCGGGGCCTCGGGGCCGACGACGACCAGGTCGACGCCCAGGGAGCGGGCGAGGGCGGCGACGGCGCGGCCGTCGTTCGCGTCGACGGGGTGCAGGGCGGCCTGCGCGGCCATGCCGGGGTTGCCCGGGGCGGCGTGCAGCTCGTGCGCGGGCTCCTCCGACGCGAGGGCGTGGACGATGGCGTGCTCGCGGGCACCGGTCCCGACGACGAGGATCTTCACGGGCGCCCAGTGTAGGAGGCGCGGGGTCGTGCCGTCGTAGGAGTCCGTCAGGCGGGGACGGTGGCGTCCTGCCCCGAGCGGGCGAGCGACGCGGCGACGAAGCCGTCCGCGACCAGGTCCGCGACCGTGTCGCGCAGCCACGCGACGGCGACGGGATCGCGGTCGCGGCCGGTGGCGACGGCCTGGCGGATCTCGGTGAACCGCGGCTCGACGACCCGCAGGCCGGGGTGCTCGGCGACGTACCGCGTCAGGGGCTGGCGGATGCCGGCCGCGACCTCGAGGCCGCCCTCCTCGAAGGCGAGGACGCCGTCGGCGCCGCGCACCACCTCCGCGTGCTCCAGGGTGCGCGTGAGGTACAGGTCGTACGCGGAGCCCTGCTTGACGCCGACCCGCACGCCCGGCCGGTCGACGTCGTCGGCCGCGCGCACGGGCGAGCCCTCCGGCACGGCGAACACGCCCTCGATCAGCGCGTACGGGGCGGTGAACGCGACCTGGGTGGCCCGCTCGGGCTCGACGGCGAGGAACCCGACGTCGGCGCGACCGTCGGCGACCGCGGAGAACGAGTGCCGCGCCGCGTCGACGCACTCCAGCACGCCCTCGACGCCGAGGCGCCGGGACAGCTCGCGGGCCAGGTCGACGGTCACCCCGGCCGGCTGCTGCCGGGTCCCCTGCGCGAGCACGGGGTTGCCGAGGTTGATCACCGCGCGCAGCACGCCCGTGGGCGCGAGCGCGTCGACGACCTGGCCCGTCGCCGTCATCCGCGCGCGTGGATGAGGTCGTGCACCGGGATGATCTCGTCGCGGCGCGGGCCCACGCCCACGGCGGAGACGCGGCAGCCGGAGAGCTCCTCGAGCCGCGCGAGGTACGCCTGCGCGTTCGGGGGCAGGTCCTCGATGCTGCGGGCGTGGGAGATGTCCTCCCACCAGCCCGGCATCTCCTCGTAGATCGGCTTCGCGTGGTGGAACGCCGACTGGTCGTCGGGCATCTCGTCGTAGCGCGTGCCGTCGACGTCGTAGGCCACGCAGACCGGCACCTTCTCGAGGCCGGTGAGCACGTCCAGCTTGGTCACCACGAGGTCCGTGAGGCCGTTGATGCGGGCCGCGTAGCGCGCGATGACGGAGTCGTACCAGCCGCAGCGGCGCGCGCGGCCGGTGGTGACGCCGTACTCCCCGCCCGTCTTGAGCAGGTACTCGCCCATGTCGTCGAACAGCTCGGTGGGGAACGGGCCCTCGCCGACGCGCGTCGTGTACGCCTTGATGACGCCGATGACGGAGTCGACCCGGGTGGGCCCGATGCCGGAGCCGGTCACCGCGCCGCCCGCGGTGGCGCTGGACGACGTGACGAAGGGGTAGGTGCCGTGGTCGATGTCGAGCATCGTCGCCTGGCCGGCCTCGAACAGCACGGTCTTGTTCGCGTCGAGCGCCTGGTTCAGCACCAGGGGCGTGTTCGCGACCATGGGGCGCAGCCGCTCGGCGTGCGCGAGCAGCTCGTCGACCGTCTCGTCGATCTCGACGGCGCGGCGGTTGTAGACCTTCACCAGCAGGTGGTTCTTCTGGTCGAGGGAGCCCTCGACCTTCTCCCGCAGGATCTTGGGGTCGAACAGGTCCGCGATGCGGATGCCGACGCGGTTGATCTTGTCGGCGTACGCCGGCCCGATGCCGCGGCCGGTGGTGCCGATGCGGCGCTTGCCCAGGAAGCGCTCGGTGACCTTGTCGAGCGTGCGGTGGTAGCCGGCGATGACGTGCGCCTGGCTGGACACCAGCAGTCGGGAGACGTCCACGCCGCGCGCGACGAGGTCGTCCAGCTCCTCGAACAGCACGTCGATGTCCACGACCACGCCGTTGCCGATCACCGGGACGACGCCGGGCGACAGGATGCCGGACGGCAGCAGGTGCAGGGCGTACTTCTCGTCGCCGATGACGACGGTGTGGCCCGCGTTGTTGCCGCCGTTGAACTTCACGACGTAGTCGACCCGGGACCCGAGCAGGTCCGTGGCCTTCCCCTTGCCCTCATCGCCCCACTGGGCACCGACGAGCACCACGGCTGGCATGAAATCTCCTCGCGTCGACGAGGCCCGGCTCGTCACCCACGTCATCTGAGCAGGCGGGCCTCCCCGGCCGGGCCGCGCCCGAGTTTACCCGCCCGTGACCTGCGCGCCGGTCGGGCGCGCTCAGCCGGCCGGGTGGTGCGAGGCCGGGGCGGGCTGCGCCGGGGCCGACTCGCACCGGTGGTCGCGGTCGATGCGGAACAGGTCCAGCGCGCCGCAGACCTCGAGGACGAACAGGTCGCGCTCGTCGGCGCCGCGCAGCACGGTGGCGCCGCCGCGCTTGCGACCGGAGTCCGCCAGGGAGATGAGGAACGCGGCGCCCGTCGAGTCCATGAACGTGACCCGACACATGTCGATCACCAGCAGCTGCCGCCGCAGCCCGACCACCCGGGTGGCGATCTCCGGGAACTGGTCGCGTTCCGCGAGGTCGAGGTCACCGGCGATCACGAGCGTCGTCGTCGTCGATGACGTCGCGATCTCGATCATGCTGCCGAGCGTACCCGCGACCGGCCGTACGCGGCGCTCGAGGAGCACGGTCCGGCCCGGGGGCCAGAATGGGCCCATGACCTCCCCTGTGGACGACCTGCTCGCCGGCCCGCCCCCGACCCGCCTGCCCGACGACCACCCCCAGGTGCGCGACGGCCTCGACGTCGGCGCGGACCCCGCGCAGCTCGCCGCCGACCACCCCGCGTCGTCGCTGGCCTGGGCCGTGCTGGCGGAGCGCACCCTGGACGGCGCGGGCGCGGGCGCGGAGCCCAGCGCCGCGCGGTCCGTCACGGCGTACGCGTACGCGCGCACCGGCTACCACCGCGGTCTCGACGCGCTGCGGCGCGCCGGCTGGCGCGGCCAGGGCCCGATCCCCGCCGACCACGTCCCGAACCAGGGCTTCCTGCGCGCCCTCGCCGCGCTCGCCACCGCGGCCGCCCGGATCGGCGAGACCGACGAGGCCGAGCGCTGCGAGCAGTTCCTCCGCGACTCCGGCACCTCCGCCGCCGAGGTCGCCGCCCTCCGCGACTGACAGCACAGACAGCACTGACAGCACAGACAGCACCTCGCCCCGCCATCACCCTCGATACAGCCCAGACCCCCTCACCCCTGCCTGCCGCCCGGGGCGCGCCCTCACGCACGCGCCGCACCCCGGTGGTGCCGGCGTCACGAACAAGGGTGCGTTCCGGACGAGCGCGGGGTCGGGGCGTTCGTGTCGCGAGGCTGGTCGGGCCTGGCGGGAGCCGCGAGGAACGAGCGGCGGATGGCGCGCCTCGCGACACGAACGCCCCGGCCCCGCGCGGAAGCAACCACGAGCAACAGCACCCCGGAACAGCTACCCCGGCACCGAAGAAGCGTGCAGCTTCGCCCACACCAGCTTCCCGGACCCGGCGGGCCGCCACCCCCAGTCCGCCAGCCGCTCGACGATCTGCATCCCGAACCCGCCGACGCGGTTGGGGTGCCCGTCGGTGGTGACGGGCGGCGCGGGGTTGGAGTCCTCCACCTCGATGCGCAGGCCGTCGCCGGTGTCGAAGAGGCGCAGGGCGATGTTGCCCCACCCGTGCAGCACGCCGTTGGCGACGAGCTCGGAGACGACGAGCTCGGCGGACGCGGACTCCGGCAGCCCCCACGCCTGGCAGGTGCGGAGCACGGCGTGCCGGGCGCGGCCGATGGACGCGGGTTCGCTGGGCAGCAGCCAGCGCCGGGAGCGGGGGCTCAGCGGCTGGGTCTCGGCGTCGGCGACGGGGTCGGGCACGCGGACGACGACGAGCGCGACGTCGTCCTCGGGGGCGTCGGCGAGCCGGGACAGCAGCTCCTCCCCCACGCCGGCGGCGTCGCGCGCGGTGATGCGGGCGGACGTCTCGACGAGGGCGTCGAGCCCCACCTTGAGCGACCGGTCGCGGCGCTCGATGAGCCCGTCGGTGTAGAAGAGCATGACGTCGCCGCGGCGCAGCTCGGCCTGCCCGGTGGTGCGGGGCTTCGACCCGAACCCGACGAGCGAGCCCGCCCCGCCCGCGAGCTGCGTGACCGTGCCGTCGCGCAGGAGCAGCGGGGGCAGGTGCCCGGCGCGGGTGTACTGCACGGTCCAGGCGTCGCCGTCGGGCTGGTGCCGCAGCGTCGCGTAGACCATGGAGGCGGAGCGCGGGATCCGCATGCCGGTGACGAGCTGGTCGACGCGGTCCACGACGATCCCGGGCGTGGCGAGCTCGAACGCGTACGAGCGGACCACGGACCGCAGCTGCCCCATGGCGGCCGCGGCCTCGACGTCGTGCCCGACCACGTCCCCGACGACGAGGCCGACGGTGCCGTCGCTGATCTGCAGCACGTCGTACCAGTCGCCGCCCACCTGGGCGTGCTCGGCGTTGGGCGCGTAGTAGGTCCACACGTCGAGGCCGGAGACGTCGGCCTGCTCGGGCAGCATGGCCCGCTGCAGGGCCTCGGCGAGCCGGTGCTCGCGCGCGTACAGGCGCGCGTTGTCGATGGCGGTGCCGGCGCGGCGGGCGACCACCTCGATCACGGTGTGCACGTGCTGCGGCTCGGACGCGGGGGCCCGGGGGTCCTCGGTGACGGTGCCGTCGGCGGCGACCCCGACGCCGTGCCAGGTGGCGAGGAGGCCGAGCACGCGGCGGCGGCCGGCCACGGCGTGCACGACGACGGCGCGCGGCAGGGCGCCTGTCTCCTCGACCACCCGGCGCAGCAGGTCGCGGCGCAGCCACCCGGAGGCCGAGTGCGCCGGGAAGCGTGCGTCGAGCCGGAGCATCACGGGCCCTTCGACGACGCCCTCGAGCAGGTCCTGGACCTCGTCGCGGGGCGGCTCGTGCCCGTCGTGCGGCGGCCGGTCGGCGGCGTCCGCCTCGGGGGCCTCGGGCACGTAGCGGGCGTGCCGCCGGCCGCGCCCGCTCGGCGGCGAGGCGACGTCCACGCCGTCCGCGAAGAGCAGGCCGTCGTCGTTGACGTAGAACCCCGCCCACGGCACGACGGAGCGGAGCAGGTCGGCGATGTCGCGCAGGGCGTACGGGTACTCCAGGTCGCCGAGCAGCTCCGTCGTCTGGGCGATGAGGTCCAGGTCGGCGCGCTCGCGGCGCTCGACCTCGAGGGAGGCGAGCTGCGCGGCCTGCCGCTCCACGTGCGTCGAGACGTCGGTGGCGGTGCCGAACCAGCGGGCGGCGGCCCCGTCCGCGTCCCGCACGGGAGACACCGTCAGCTGCCACCAGGTGAGGGACCCGTCGGCGCGGCGGCCGCGCACCAGGCGCGTCGTGGGGCGCCCCGCGCGGAGCTCGTCCTGGCTGCGAGCGCGGTCGGCGTCGTCCACGACGAGGGACAGCAGGGCGTGGCTCCCGAGCGCGGCGAGACGGGCCGCGTCCGTCCCGGTCTCGTGGGTGAACGCGTCGTTGACCCACAGCACGGGCATGCCGTCGCCCCACGAGCCGGTCACGAAGACCGGGATGACGGAGTCCGCGACGGCGGCGTCAAGAAATCCCCCGGGGAGGGGCGGCACAGGACCGGATGATTCGGTCATAATGCCTCCACTGCCAAGATTCCCCGCCCTGGTTGGTGTTCTTGCTGGTCATTCAACCGTAGATTGGTGTCGGCCGAGACTCGAGATGAACGCCCCGCGCGTGGAAGGAGCACCGTGCACGACGGATCGAACACGACCCCACGTGACCTGCGGCGTGCGGACGTCAAGGAAGCGGACATGCCGCCCGACCTGGGCGATCCCGCCAGCGTGCACGTGATCGTCGGTGCTTCGCGCGCCCGCGTCGTGCTGTCCGGCGAGATCGACGCGGACATCGGCGCCGAGCTGGGCGAGGCGATCTCCGACGCCGAGGGCTCCGGGCTCCCCGTGGAGATCGATGCCCACCACGTCACCTTCATGGACTCCTCGGGTGTGGCGTTCCTCGCACGGCTCGCGTCGCGCAGCCCGCACCGCGTGCGGGTGCTGCGCGCCCCGCCCACCGTCCGCTTCCTCCTCGAGGTCACGCGCATCGGCGAGCTGCTGGAGATCGTCGATGTCGACCCGGGCTTCGACCTCGAGACCCCGGCCCCCCGATAGGTGCCGAGGTAGTTCACAACTCGCCGAGGTAGTTCGAAGGGGCGGCCCGCACATGGTGCGGACCGCCCCTTCTCCCCCCCCCCCACAGGTTTTTGCCACCCCCTACAAAGGGGTCACACCTTTGGGCGGCGGGACAACTCCT
>NZ_JBSGUW010000005.1:0-21959 GCF_053608125.1 Isoptericola sp. NPDC055063
GAGATCACCATCCACGGCACCCCCACCGACAGCTGAGAACGCACGACAACCTCCGCCGGTCGGACTCTGCCGAGCACCGCAGGGTCCGACCGGCGAGACATTCCGACCGACCGTGGAAGGGCACAGCTTCGCCGTGACTGTGCAGGTCCGAACGTGGGCGATGCTGGAATCCGGATGACACTCTGCGGGCCACGCATCACCGCGGGTCAGAGCCTTGCCGATGAGCCCACGGTCCAGATGACGAAGGCCCCCTGTCCAGCGTTCCCGCTGGTCAGGGGGCCTTTGCTCACGGCTGAGCGATGCTGAGTTCGAGGCAGCGCCTTCCGCCACTCTGACCAGCATCGACGATGCTTCTGACCTGCCGTGGGCCACAAGTGGCCATAGATTCGCAGCTCATGGAGCCGGGCACACAGCTGGGGAGTGCCACGCCGAGCGGCAGCCGCCGAGGTGAAGCGACTGTGCGAGCTCGTCGAGGTGACGCGTTCGTCCTACTACGCGTGGCGGGCGGGCGCGCCCGCTCTACACGAGCAAGGACTGCGCCCGCCTCTGCGCACGCCGGGGGGGGTGACCCAGTCGATGGGCGCCGTCGGCACCTCGGTGGACATCGCGCTCGCCGAGTCGTTCAACGCGACGCTCAAGCGTGAGGTCCTCCGGGACGCCGCCTGCTGGCCGGACGAGCTCACCTGCCACCGCCAGGTCTTCAATTGGGTCAACCGCTACAACGCCAGACGATGACACTCCTGGTGCGACGACCGAGCCCCGAACACGCGCTCGAGAAGGCAATAACGACCACGGCGCTGGCGACCGCCGCGCAATCACACCCCTTGTCCATGAATCGAGGGCAGAACCCCACTGGTTCAACGCCGAGCGCACCCACGGCTCCATCGGCCTTACCTCAATCGAAGCAGGAGCGTTCCACCACAGTCACCGAAAGCGCCAAGCCGAAGCGGCCTGACGCAACCTGAAGAGTCTCCGGACTCACCGGGGCAACTCAGCGGCCTGACGCAACCCGAAGAGTCTCCGGACTCACCGGGGCGACTCAAGATGCCGCGCAGATGCCGCTGGGCTCGCGGCCCATGACCTCTCGGCAGTTCTTGGATGCATACAAAGATCTTGGATGCATGCAACAGCGCGTGGCGCGCACGGAGGGCTCTTCGCGGATCGGCTCGCAACGCCGCGACCCGATCCGCGAAGAGCCCTCCGAGTTGTTGCCGCCTTCCGAAGCCAGCGGCTGACGGCGCTTCATCCGCGAGAGCGCACGCCGTGGCTATCGGATAGTCACGACAGCCGGATTGCTCTCGGTACCGTCGGGAGCGACTGCCACGACCGCGACGCGCGTGCCGGGCTCGACGTCGTCGAGTACGTACGCGTCACCGGAGACCCGTCCCAACCACCGAGGAGACGTGGTGATGGTGCGCAGGTCGTAGTACCAGATCTCCGGGGTCGACCGCCACCGAAGGCCGGCGGTCAGGCCGCTCCCGCCGCTGCTCGGCGCGCTCGTGTCGATGCGGAGCCCCGCCGGCGGCGGAGGGGTCTGCGCGGTGCGCGGCGCGGCGATCCGCAGCTCGCCGATGTACACGCGATAGTCGTCGACGCTGACACCGGACGGCGCAACCACGCCCACGGAGACCGCGGTCACCAGCGTCCCGCGGCGCGGAGCAACCCTGAACTCGAGCCGTCGCCATCCGTTGGCCACGGCCCGCCGGGACCGCGCAGTCAGCCACGTGGTGCGTCCCGGGGCGTCGTCGTAGCTGACCCCCAGCCGTACGAGCCCGCTCGCGTCGACCGAACCGTCATGGACGATGAGCGACATCACCGCCGGTCGATCCGCGTCGATGGCGGTCTTGAACAACCGCACCTCGGTGCCCGCACCGTCGCCGACAGGACCGTCGAGGCGCAGCGAGCTGCCCCCGTCGAAGGCGACCGTGTGGTCGTAGTCGACGCGGAGGAGGCCCGGGACACCGGTCGCCCCGTCGAGGTCACGCGTCCACCACTGCCAGGTCGGCAGCACGTCCTGGACGCCCATGCTGTACCAGACACGCTGGTGGGCTGACGCGCCCCGGAGGAAGAAGCGGTGCCCCTGCCCGGTGTTGAACCGGGTGGTGAACGGCAGCTCGGCGATGACCGACCGCTCCGGGATGAAGTTGGCCACGCCGTACTGCGGCACCCAGTCCGGGCTCACTGCCTCCTCGACAGAGGGATGGACCGGCGCAGGGAGGACTGCCGGGTTCTCGGCCCTGCCGGCCCAGAACTTTCGGTCGGCGACGTGGATCGCCTCCTGCATGACCAGAGGGTCGGTCGCCTGCGCACCGACCTGGGCCTGGGTGCGCCGGACCACGCGGTCCGACTGGCTGTACAGCGCCAGGCTCGCCACCGGCGGACGTTCCCCGTTGAGGGGAACCACTTGGTCGGCGTAGTAGTCGAGGGCGTTGGCGTGCTTCCCGTCGTTCTCCTCACCCATGTCGAGCGCGAAGAAAAGTGTCTCAAACGGGTCCAGCCCGCGGCTCTTGGCAAGCGCCACCGACGGTGCGACGTAGTCCGCGTCGTGCGCCCAGTCCGGCTCCGCGAACTTCTGCGGCCATGCGTAGTTGATGAACATGCTGTCGACGACGCGCCCCGGGTCGATCCACCCCGCGTTGTCCTCGGTGAAACGGTTCCGATACTTGGCCGAGCCGTCACGCAGGAGCGCGTCGTAGATCTGCAGGTAGAAGTCGGGCATCCCCTTCTTCCTCGCGCGGTCGTGCATCGCGTCGAACATGGCCGCGAGGTCGTCGGCCTGAGCGCGGGTGAGCCTGGTTCCCTCGATGTTGAGGAAGTACCCGTCATACCCGAAGTGGTGCGCGAGGTCGACCAGCTTGTCCCCGACGACGAAGTGGCCCTCGGCATCCTTGGCGATGAAGTCCGTGACCGCACCCGGCGTCGCAGAGAAGTAAGGTTGGAAGACCGTGCCCAGGGCCAACGCGCCGTTGCGGTGCGCGACGTCGACCCGTGCCGGGTTCGGGATGGTGTCCAGGCGACCCGACAGGCCCAACCAGTCGCCCATGTAGTCGACGTACTGGGCGAACCTGCTGATGTAGGGGTACTGGTCGAAGCCGTAGCGCGTCTGGCGGAAGGACGGCGCGTCTGCGACGACCGGCCAGTAGAAGGTGTCGAGACTGAAGACCTCGGGCCTCGGGCTGAGGCGCGGGTTGGCCTGCGTGGCGGCCGGCAGGTCGATCCGGCGGGCACGCGCCACCTGGCTGCGCATGTAGGCCGCGTTGGGGTCGGAGGCGGGGTCGTAGTCCAGGAACGTCTGGAGCTCTTCAGGAGTCAGCAGCCGCAGCTCCGTCTGGGTGGGAGGGAAGGTCGGCGCCGCGCTGGGCGCCGTCGTGGCACCGGGCGCGGTGACGGCATCGGCCGCGGCGGCGGCCTGCCGGTCCCAGGAGCCCGTCGCGGTCAGTGCCAGCGTCGCCCCCGCAGTCGTGAGGAACGCTCGCCGATGCATGGTGAAGGTCAGGCGGGGATCGTTGGTGGTCATTTCCATCCGTTTCGTCAGATGAATCGGAGTCGTGACGGCGTGGGATCGGACTCCCGTTCGTGTCACCGCCAGCGCCTGGCCGCGAACGAAAGTCAAGGTCATTCCGTCGACATGCCGAGCCCGCAGCGCGACTCCGTTGAGGCGCTGGCGTGGCCTTCGGCCGAACATGTTGACAGCGACGTGTCGGTGTACACGCAGCTCCACATGGTCGAGATCCAGGGAACTAATCCCCTTTAGTTCGGCACGCTAGCGTCATTGCTTGAGGCAGTCAACGGCCACTGCGCCGCGCGTCGTTGGTATGGGCGTCGCCCTCGTAGGGGAAGCGCCGTAGCCTCGGATCGCTCCCGATGACCACGGCCACCGCCAAGGGGGTGGCCGCCGTCACCCGCAGCCCCGTCGGCGCCCTGGACGAGACGAGTCCGCATCCAGAAGCGGGCTCGGCTGCGCCCCACGTCGGCCAATCAGGCCCCAGAATGGCACCAAGATGTGGCCTGGGCACCGTGCCTGCCACGCGACGCACAAAGGGGACTCGGTGAGCTCCAACACGAAGCGCCCTCTGCTGCGGGACATCGCAGCCCGGGTCGGGGTCTCCGAGACGGCGGCATCGTTCGCGCTGAACGGTCGTCCCGGCATCTCCGACGAGACGCGACGGCGCGTCCTCGCCGTGGT
This sequence comes from Isoptericola sp. NPDC055063, assembly GCF_053608125.1. Classification (NCBI taxonomy): domain Bacteria; kingdom Bacillati; phylum Actinomycetota; class Actinomycetes; order Micrococcales; family Promicromonosporaceae; genus Isoptericola; species Isoptericola sp. NPDC055063. The sequence goes on from NZ_JBSGUW010000005.1 coordinate 4,187, forward strand.
CGAGGAGATGGGGTGGCGCCCGAGCTATGCAGCCCGCGTCCTGACGGGCGCCCGATCGCGAACGATCGGCCTCGTGCTGTCACGCACCTCGGCCACCGCCGACTCGGACCTGTTCTTCATGCGACTGATGACCGGAATGCAGGCGACGCTCCGATCCGCACAGTACGGGCTTCTCATCCAGGTCGCCGAGACGCTCGATGAGGAGATCGAGGTCTATCGCACTTGGCACGCCGAACGTCGCGTCGACGGCGTCGTGCTGGTCGACCTTCGCGCCGACGATCCGCGCCCCGGCGCCGTGGTCGACCTCGGCCTGCCCGCGGTCCTCGCGGGCGGACCGGACCCGGAAGGCCTGATCCCCTCGGTGTCCATCGACGACACCGCGGCGATGAACCTGGTCCTCGACCACGTGCGAGCTCTCGGCCACGAGCGAGTCGCCTACCTGTGCGGCCCGCAGGACCTGCTCCATGTGCAGCGCCGGGTCAAAGCGTTCGACGAGGCTGTGCACCACCACCGGCTGCGCCAGGGTCGCGTCGTCGGAACAGACTTCACCTCGCGCTCCGCCGCCGAGTCGACGCGAGCGCTCCTCGCGGACCCCGCACCCCCGGAGGTGATCATCTGCGACAACGAGGTTCTGGCCGTCGCCGTGGTCGCAACACTGCGCAACCTGGGCTTGAGCGTGCCCGACGACGTCGCGGTCGCCTCGTGTGAGGACACCCCCGTGTGCACGGCCATGCAGCCGCAGCTCACTGCGCTCCACCGCGACACCCACGGGTTCGGCACAGACGTCGCCCAGCACCTTCTGCGCATCCTCGACGGCGCCCCGCCGGCCGACAGCCAGGAGCAGACGCCCGAACTGATCGTGCGGGGCAGCACGGCCGCCGCCGACTGACCCGCCCGCACTCGCACATTGACTCCTCAGCCCACGACGGCTAGTGTCGCGCCAACTAAAGGGCATTAGTTGCTCTCGGTCCGGCACCGCCGCCTCCCCCCGAGCCACAGGAGTTCCCGTGCACTCGCACCCCCAGCAGACGCTCGACCGGCTCGAGCGGGTGCTGCGCGAACGCATCCAGCCGCAGGTCCATCTGCCGCTCGCCGGTGTCACCCTGCACGCCTGGCAGGTCGACGGGGACGGCGAACCCGTCCCGGCCGGGCACGCCATCGGTTTCGCACCGTTGCCGGGGCGCGCGACCCCTCGGTACGAGCCGTTCCAGGAGGGCTCCACCTGGGGTCCCGCGTGGAGCACGACCTGGTTCCGCGTCGAAGGCCGCGTGCCCGTCGACGCGCCAGAGGTCGTCGAGCTCTGCGTTGATCTCGGCTGGGAGGCACACTCCGTTGGAGGCCACGGCGAGGCGCTCGTCCACCGGGCCGACGGTTCCGTTGTCAAGGCGCTGCACCCTCGCCACGGCACGCTCCGGTTGCGCGGCCCCGGCGCGCACGATCGCCTCGTCGACAGCGACGGCTCATTCACCCTGTACGTCGAGGCTGCCGCCAACCCGCTCGTGCTCGGTCTCCCCCCGTTCGAGGTCACTGACGTCGGCGACAAGGACACAGCGGCGAGCTTCGCACCGTACGTGCTGCGCTCGGCCGCGGTCTGCGAGTTTCGGACCGAGACGTGGGAGCTCGTGCGCGACCTCGAGGTGGTGGGCGGACTGGCCGGCGAGGTGCCTTCCGAGGACCCACGCTACTGGCGCCTCGTCGACGCGCTCGGCCGGGCCCTCGACGCCTTCGACCACACCGACCCGGCAACCGCGACGGCAGCGCGCGCGGAGCTCGCCGAAGTTCTCGCCCAGCCGGCCCATGCCAGCGCCCACCGCATCACCGCCGTCGGTCACGCCCACATCGACACCGCGTGGCTCTGGCCGCTGCGAGAGACGCGGCGCAAGGTCGCCCGCACCGTCTCCAACGTCCTGGCCCTCATGGACTCGGACCCGTCGCTCGTCTACGCCATGTCGTCGGCGCAGCAGTTCGCGTGGCTCGAGGAGGACCAGCCTGAGCTGTTCGACCGCATGTTCGAACGGGTCCGGGAAGGACGGTTCGTTCCGGTCGGCGGCATGTGGGTCGAGTCTGACGCGATCATGCCGACCGGCGAGTCGATCGTGCGGCAGTTCACCTACGGGCGGCGATACTTCGTCGAGCGCCTCGGCGTCGAGCCCGACGGCGTATGGCTGCCCGACAGCTTTGGCTACTCAGGTGCCCTGCCGCAGCTCGCTCGGCGGGCCGGCTTCCGGTGGTTCCTCACGCAGAAGATCTCGTGGAACGACACGAACACGTTCCCCCACCACAGCTTCGACTGGGAGGGCATCGACGGCACGCGGATCTTCACGCACTTCCCGCCGGTCGACACCTACGCCGCCGAGGTCTCTGCCGCCGAGCTGCACCACGCGTCGGCTAACTTCCGGGACAAGGCCCGCTCGTCCCACTCCCTCGTACCCTTCGGCTACGGGGACGGCGGCGGCGGCCCGACGCGGGAGATGCTCGGCCGCGCCCGCCGTTTTGCCGACCTCGAGGGCGCGCCGCGCGTCGAGGTGCGCAACCCGTCGGAGTTCTTCGCCGAGGCCCAAGCGGAGTACATCGCCGCGGGCGGCCCACCGTTGTGGCACGGTGAGCTCTACCTCGAGCTGCACCGCGGCACCCTCACCTCGCAGCTCGCGATGAAGCAGGGCAACCGGCGCTCGGAGGCCATGCTCCGCACCGTCGAGCACCTCGCGACTCTCGCCGCTCTCCGGGGCGCCCCGTACCCCCGCGCGGAGCTCGACGACGTCTGGAAGACCGTCCTGCTGCACCAGTTCCACGACATCCTGCCCGGGTCGTCCATCGCCTGGGTGCACCGTGAGGCGCGGGAGACCTACCGCGGCCTGGACGAGCGCCTGCGCGCCCTCGCCGCACAGGCCGCGAGCGCACTCGCCGCCAACGGCGGCTGCTCCCCCGCGCGACTCACGCCGACGGCGCACGGGTCGTGGGCCGTGGAGCGCCCCTCCGAAGCCGACCCCGTCGTCGTGGAGACCACGGAGGGTCGCACCGTCCTCGACAACGGGCTGCTGCGCGTCGTCGTCGACGCCTCCGGCCACGTGACCTCGCTGCTCGACCTCACCGCGGACCGCGAGCTCGTCCCGGACGGCGCCCGTCTCGGTGCCCTCGCCCTGTTCCGTGACGTGCCGATCCGCTGGGACGCGTGGGACGTCGACCGGCACACCCTCGGCCTCGGCGAGGACGTCGAGACGGTCGAGAGCCTCGCCGTCGCCAGCGACGAGGACGGGGCCGCGCGCGTCACCGTCGTACGCACGCACGGCGGCTCCCGCTTCACGCTCACCCACGTGCTGCGCCCAGGTCTTGCGGCGCTCGACGCCACCCTCGACGTGGACTGGCAGGAGCGCGAGCACCTGCTCAAGGTCGCGCTGCCCCTCGACGTGCGGGCTCCCGGAGCGCGTTATGAGACGCAGTACGGTTGTGTCGAGCGTCCCGTCGGCACCAACACGTCATGGGACGAGGCGCGGTACGAGGTCAACCAGCACCGCTATCTGCACCTCGCCGAGCCCGGGTACGGCGTCGGCGTCGTCAACGACTCGAGCCACGGCGTGGACGTCACGCGACTCGACGCAGGTGGCACACTCGTGCGGCTCTCGCTGCTGCGCGCGGCCCGCTACCCCGACCCGGGTGCCGACCTGGGCAGGCACCGCATGGCCTGGTCCGTGGTGGCCGCTGACCAGCCGTCCACCGTCACCGCCGCCTACGCCCTGAACGCCCCCGTCCTCGACGCGGTGCCTCAGATCGACCCGGCGGTGAGCCTCGCACTCGACGCGGGCTCCGCCGTCGTCGACTGGGTCAAGCTCGCCGACGACGACAGCGGTGACGTCGTCGTTCGTGTGGCCGAGGTCGCCGGCGGGCGGGCCCGCGGCGCCCTCGCGGCAAGCCCCGACCTGCGGGGCGCGACCGTCGTCGAGACCGACCTCCTCGAGCGTCCGCTCGACGAGCACCCCGACGACCTCTCTCGGGCCCTGGGATCCACCGACCCCGCTCCCCTCGACGGAGCGCGGCTTCGGCTCGCCCCGTTCCAGGTCACCACCCTGCGGATCCGGCGCGCCGGATCCTCGACTACGAAGGAGTAATCACATGCGCAGGTCCTTCCCCAGGTTCGCCGCGGCGGGCGCCGTCGCGGCCGCCGCCCTCGCCCTCGGTGCGTGCGGCATCGCCGGCGGGTCGACCGACTCCGGCGGCTCGACCGACTCCGGCGACGGCGAGATCACCGGCGAGATCACGTTCCAGACCTGGAACCTCAAGGGCGGCTATGAGGACTATCTGACCGACCTCGTCGCGGCGTTCGAGAAGGAGCACCCGGGCACCACCGTCAAGTGGATCGACCAGCCTGCCGAGGGGTACCAGGACAAGCTCTCGGCGGACGCCGCGGCCGGCAACCTGCCCGACGTCATGGACATGGGCCCGGAGTCCGCCTACACGCTCGCGCAGGCGGGCACGCTCCTCGACATCGCGAAGGCGGACCCGGAGGCGAAGGATCTGTACCTGCCCAAGGCATGGGAGTCGATGACCTTCGCCGGGGTCGACGGGGGCACTTACGGTTATCCCTGGTACCTGAACACGGGCCCGTCCTTCTTCAACACCGCGCTCTTCGACGAGTGCGGCCTCGACCCGAAGGATCTTCCCGAGACGTACGACGACCTGTTCTCCCAGGCGGGGGTCATGGCCGAGAAGTGCGGCAGCGACCCGACGATGATCGGCCGCCTGCCGAGCATCGAGACGTTCGGCGAGTACGGCGTCGAACTGATGAACGACGAGGGCACCGAGTTCACTTTCAACAACGCCAAGGGCGTGGAGTACGTCCAGCGGTACGTGGACCTCTACAACCAGAAGGGCCTCTCGGAGGAGGCGGTCAACGCCCTGCAGACGGCCGAGGTGGACGGTTTCAAGTCGGGCGAGCTTGCCTGGATGCTGGGGAGCTCCTACACCCTGAACGACCTGAAGGACACCGCTCCGAAGATCTACGAGAACCTCGGGATGGGGCCGCGCATCGCCAACGTGGCGCCGAACATGTACATCGAGTCCCTGGTGATCAACTCCCAGTCGAAGAACACCGCGACGGCGCAGGCCTTCGCGAAGTTCGTCACCAACTCGGAGAACCAGCTCGCCTTCGCCAAGGCGGCGTCGGTCTTCCCGTCGTCGGCCGGGACCCTGGACGACCCGTTCTTCACCGACGACGACGGCACCGACCTGGCACAGGTCCGCATCGCTTCGGCCGAGCAGGTCGCCGACGCGGCGGTGTGGTGGCCGCCGGCGTTCTCGGGGGGCGCCGACTCGGAGTACCTGCGTGAGCAGATCGCGCAGGCCGTGCTCGGCAAGAAGTCCGCGCAGGAGGCCCTCGACGACGCCGTCAAGTACTCGAACGACCGGCTCGCGAATCAGTGAGCTCCGTGACCAACCCCTTGAGCACCACGGCGTCCGTACCTGGACGTGACGCCGATCGGCCGGGTCCCCTGCGACCCGGCCGGTCGGCCGGCCGCACGCGGCACTGGTCCCACGGCCCCTGGTACGCGCCCTGGATCTTTCTCTCCGTCGCTCTGCTGGTCGTCCTGACGTTCGTGATCTTCCCCTTCGTCAACACCCTGCTGCTCGCGTTCACGGACGCCACGCTCCTCAAACCTGGCAAGTTCATCGGGCTCGACAACTTCACGCGGTTGCTCGAGGACCCCCGCTTCACCACGGCGCTGCTGAACTCCACGCTCTACGTGATCTGCGTCGTGCCCGTGATGGTCGTCCTGCCCCTCGTGCTCGCCGCGCTCGTGGCGGGCAAGGGGCGCCTGCTCGGTTTCTTCCGGACGACGTACTACCTGCCGGTGGTCATGTCGCCCGTCATCGTCGGGCTCATCTGGACGAACCTGCTCGACCGCCGCGGGATGGTCAACCAGGTGCTCTCCTGGCTGTCGGTCATCACGGAGCCCGTGCCCTTCCTCACCGATCGCTGGCTGCTGCTGTTCAGCGCGATGTTCGTGACCGTGTGGATGGGCATGGGCTACTACATGGTCATCTACCTGGCGGCGCTGGCGAGCATCGACCCGACCTTGTACGACGCGGCGGCGGTGGACGGCGCGGGCACGGTGCGGCAGTTCCTGCACGTCACGATGCCCGGCGTGCGCAGCACGATGGGGCTGATCGGGCTGTTCTCCTCCATCGCGGCGTTCCGCGTCTTCGGCGAGATCTACGTCCTGTCGAACGGGACGGGCGGCCCGGGAGGGGGCGACCTCACCATGACCATGCTCATCCAGCGCGAGGGCACCGGCCTGCAGGCTCAGACCGGCTACGCCGGCGCGATCAGCCTCGTGATGTTCGTGATCATGGCCGCCTTCCTGGTGCTCCAGCTCGTCGCCCAGAACCGTCAGGGGAGGAAGCCGTGAACGCCACCAAGCGCATCCGGGGCGGTGCCGTCGTCCGGTACACCATCCTCGTCCTCATGCTGGTCCTGCTCGCAGGACCGCTGCTGTGGCAGCTGTCCCTGTCGTTCAAGGGTGCGGGCGACGATCTCTACGCGCAGCCCCCGCAACTGATCCCCGCCGACCCCACCCTGGAGAACTACACCGGGGTGCTCGACCGGGTGCCGGTGCTGAAGTTCGTCGCGAACTCCGCACTGGTCGCCGTCATGGTCGTGGGCGGCAACGTCGTCTTCGCCACAGCCGCCGGCTTCGCCCTGTCCCGGCTGCGGTTCCGCGGTCGCGCCCTGGTCACCACACTGTTCGTCGCGGCGCTGCTGGTGCCGGTCGAGGCGATCATCGTTGCGCAGTTCCTGCTGGTGCGGTCTGCGGGGCTGACCGACAGCCTCGTCGGCGTCGCTCTGCCCGCGCTGGTCGCGCCCCTGAACGTGCTCCTCATGCGTAACGCCTTCGCCGGAATCCCCGACGAGCTCGAGGAGGCGGCCGTCCTGGACGGGGCCGGCGTCTGGCAGCGCTTCCTGCGCGTGTGCCTGCCCCAGGTCAAGGGCGTGATGACGGTGGTCGCCATCTTCGCCTTCGTCGGCTCGTGGAACGACTTCCTGTGGCCGCTGATCGTGCTCTCCAGCGAGCAGAACTACACGCTCACCGTCGGGCTCAACATGCTCAAGGGCACCTTCTACGACGACCCGCGCCTCATCGCCGCCGGGACGATCGTCGCCCTCGTGCCGATCATCGTGTTCTTCGCGGCCCTGCAGCGGTACTTCATGCGCGGCCTCGAGCAAGGAGGAATCAAGGGATGACCACGCCGCGCTTCGGCGTCAACTATGTTCCCCGCCAGGGCTGGTTCTACTCCTGGCTGGAGCCGTCCTGGGACGAGATCCGCAGAGACCTCGACGCGATCGCGTCCCTCGGTCTGGACCATGTCCGCGTGTTCCCGTTCTGGCCGGTGCTGCAGCCCAACCGCACCCTCATCCGGCCACGCGCCCTTGCGGACGTGCGACGCGTCGTGCAGCTGGCGGGCGAAGCAGGGCTGGACGCGTCGGTGGACGTCATCCAGGGGCACATGTCGAGCTACGACTTCGTCCCGGCCTGGCTCACGTCGTGGCACGCCACGAACATGTTCACCGACCAAGGTGCGCTGACCGCCCAGGCGGAGCTCGCTCGTGCGCTGGACGCAGCCCTGTCCGATCAGCCGAACTACCTGGGTCTCACGCTCGGCAACGAGGTCAACCAGTTCTCGGGTGACCCGCATCCCAACCCGATGCGCGCCACCCCGACGGAGGCCGAGCGGTGGGTGCGGACGCTGCTGGACGCCGTCCCTGCGGACGGCGACCGGCTGCGCCTGCACGCCGAGTACGACGCGGTCTGGTATCTCGACGACCACCCGTTCCTGCCGACGCACGCGTCGCGCCTCGGCGACGTCACCGCCATCCACTCGTGGATCTTCAACGGCACCGCGCAACGCTACGGCGGGATGTCCACCGAGAGCCTGCGGCACGGCGAGTACCTGGTGGAGCTGTCCCGCGCGTTCGCGACCGACCCGAGCCGCCCGGTCTGGCTGCAGGAGATCGGGGCACCACTGAACTGCCTGGACGAGGCTGACGCTCCCTCGTTCTGCGAACAGGCCGTGCGTCACGCGGCCGACAGCCCCGCCCTCTGGGGAGTGACGTGGTGGTGCTCGCACGACGTCGACCGATCCCTCGCCGACTTCCCGGAGCTGGAATACTCCCTCGGTCTCTTCGACGCCGACGGGGAGGTCAAGCCGATCGGGCTGGCGTTCGCGTCCGTCGCCGAGGATGTGCGACGGCGAGCAACGAGCCCCGCGGTCCGCTCCGACGCCGTGGTGATCGAGGTCGACGAGAACGACGTGCCCCTGCGCCGGGCCGACCTCGCTCCCGGTGGCGCTGTGTTCGCCGCCTGGATGGACCTCGCCCGGGAGGGGCGCCGGCCCACCGTCGTGACCTCGCGGTCGGCGGCGTCGGCCGCGGATGTCGCGGCACGCGGCGTCACCGCGCAGCACCGCCCGGGACCGGGCGGCACCAGCGCCTACTCGGCGGTCAGTGACGCCGAGGCCCTCACCCCGGGCCGCGTGGTATGAGCCCACGTGTCGAGGCGCTCCTCGCCGCGATGACGGTCGAGGAGAAAGTTGGGCAGGTCAACCAGCGGCTCCTCGGCTGGAAGGCGCTGGAGCGCGACCCGCGCGGCGGCTTCCGCGTCACCGACGAGGGTCGCGATGAGATCGAGCGCTGGGGCGGCCTGGGTGCCCTGTACGGCCTCTTCCGGGCGGACGCCTGGTCCGGCCGGTCGTGGGCGAACGGCATACGACCCGAGGAGCGGGCCGAGGCCGCCCAGGTGGTGCAAGAGGCCGTCGCCGCCGTCGACCGGCACAGCGTCGGCACGCTCCTGGTGGAGGAGGCACCGCACGGCCACCAGGCCCTCGGCGGTACGCTGCTGCCCGTCAACCTCGCGGTAGCGGCGGGCTGGCACCCGGAGCGGTTCGCGGAGGCTGGCCGCGCGGTCGCGGCTGAGCTCTCGGCGAGCGGCGTGCATGTCGCCCTCGTGTCTGCTCTCGACGTCCTCCGCGACCCGCGTTGGGGCCGCGCCGAGGAGACCTTCGGCGAGGATCCCTTGCTCGCCGCCGAGCTCACGCGCGCTGTTGTCGAGGGGATGCAGGGGCCCGACCGATCGCGGGTCGGCGGGGAGGGCGTCGCCGTCGTCCTCAAGCACCTCGCCGCGCAGGGCGAGGCACTGGGAGGCCGCAACGGCCAGTCCGCCCACCTGGGCCCCCACGACCTCGCCGAGATCCACCTGCCACCTGTCGCGGCGGGTGTGGCCGCCGGGGTGCTCGGCGTGATGGCGGCCTACAACGACATCGACGGCGTGCCCTGCTGCGCCAACCCGGACCTGCTGACGACCTACCTGCGCCGCGAGCTCGGCTTCGACGGCATCGTCATGGCCGACGGCCACGCCGTGGACCGGCTGGAGGGGACGACCGGCAACCTCCCCGCGGCCGCCCGTGCGGCATTGCTCGCGGGCGTCGACCTCTCGTTGTGGGACACCGCCTACACGATGCTCGCCGACCTCGCGGTCGAGGACGCCGAGGTCTCGTCGGCGCTCGACCTCGCCGCGGGGCGGGTCCTCACGCTGAAAGAACGGCTCGGCCTGTTGGGCAATCCGGGCGTGCCGACGGCACTGGACGCCGAGCGGTCCGTCGTCCGACTCACCCGGGCGCGCCAGGACGCCGAGAGGTCGTCGCGCCAGCTGGCTGCCGACTCCCTCGTCCTGCTGAGCAACAACGGTCTCCTCCCGCTGCACCCGGGCGTGCGCCGGGTCGCGGTGGTGGGCCCGTACGCCGACGATGTCCCGGCCCTCCTGGGCGACTACGTGCCGCCGCTGCCCGCAGGCTCGGCAGCGACCATCGCCGGCGCGCTGCAAGCCGCGCTGCCGGACGCCGAGGTGGCCATGGGCGAGGACGTCACGGCGCCGGACGGCGACGTTCTCGAGCCGGCCTTGCTCCGGGCAGCCGACCTCGTCGTGGTCGTGGTCGGCGGCACCAGTCACCGTTCGTACGACGACGCGTTCGCCGACAACGGCGCGATCGTCGGGCGCCCCGGAGAGGCCACGGGCGGGGAGGGCGTGGACCTCGCCGACGTCTCGCTGCCCGGCGGGCAGGACGACCTGATCCGTGCCGTCCGCGCGGCGACCGACGCACCCGTCGTAGCCGTGGTCGTCTCGGGTCGGCCGCACGTGCTGACGACCGTGCTGGACCTCTGCGACGCCGTGCTGTGGGCCGGGTACCCGGGCCCGTGGGGCGGCGAGGCGGTGGCCGACGCCCTCACCGGGCGGGCCGAACCCACCGGCCGGCTCCCCATGACCCTCCCCCGGTACCCCGGTGTCGTCCCGGTGCGCTACAACGATCGCCAGTCCGCCGCCGACGTCTACCGTGACGCGCCCGACCCGGTTCTCTTGCCCTTCGGGCACGGGCTGCGCTACCTCGATGTCGCCGTCACCGACCTCGAGGTGTCCACCGGTGCGGGAACCGTGCGCGTCACGGCGACCGTCGCCAACCGCTCCGACGAGCCGGCCGACGCCCTTGTCCCCGTCGTCGCGCACCGGACGGGCGGAACTCGCGTGCCGCGTCTGCGCGAGCTGGTCGCCTTCGGCCACGTCGACGTGCCCCCGGGCGACACAGCCCAGATCGCATGGGAACTTCCCGCCGAGCGTGCCTTCGCCGGGACCTCGCCCCTGGCGGTCACGACCGTGCACGTCGACGGCCTGAGCCGGACGGCGGGTCCCTGCGTTACCTGACTCCGGCCCTGTGCCGGTGACCATCACTCACGAAGGAGAGAGACGTATGGCCAGGCAACGACCAACTCGCCGCGCCCGTGGGGCGCGGACCGGAACGACGCTCGCCGCCGCCCTCGCGGTCACCCTTGCCGGTGCCGGCGTGGCCGCCGCGAGCGACACCCTCCCCTGGGAGGGCGACAGCGCGAAGGGCCCGAACCAGCCCTACCAGCACGGCTACAACCCGGACGGGCTGCTGGACTGGGATCCTCGCACGGACTCGGGCGCCGAGCTGTTGCGCGCCCGAGTACCCCTGCAGGAGCGCGCCGACACAGATCCGTCCACCCAGCGGGACCCGTCGCTCCCCGCGGACACTCAGATGCTCGCCCTCAGCGGCGACTACGGCAACGCGTCCTTCGAGTCGCACCCGTACACCAACGAGTTCAGCCAGCACCTGTTCAGCTTCTGGCAGTACACCGACGTGTACGCGGCCTGGCACGGGATGCCGACCGAGGGGGTCCCCGAGGACCTGTACGACCCGAGCGCCATCTGGACCCAGCGCTGGTTCGAGTTCGGCGCGGTGAACCTGCCCAACCCGGGGTACACCAACGCCGCGCACCGCAACGGCGTGCGCTCGCTCGGCTGCATCTTCTTCTCCGACAACGACCGTGGCTCCCAGACGTACAGCGAGTTGCTGGTGCGGGATGCGAACGGCGACTTCCCCGCGGCCGGCAAGCTCGCCGACATCGCCGAGTACTTCGGCTTCGACGGCTGGTTCATCAACCAGGAGCAGAGCAAGGTCGCGGCCGAGGACGTCGACGACTACCAGGACTTCCTCGCCGCGCTGCGGGCGGAGGGTCTCTACGTCCAGTGGTACGACTCGGTGGACGCCGCCAACGGTGACAAGCTCTACGAGAACGAGTTCACCCCGCGCAACAGCCCGTTCGTGCGCGATGCGGAGAAGGGCGACCTGGCCGACTCGATCTTCCTCAACTACTGGTGGAACCCGGCCAAGCTCACGGCCTCTGCCCAGCACGCGAGGTCGCTCGGCCTGGATCCGCGCCAGACCGTCTTCGCCGGGGTCGAGGCGGGCATGTACCAGTTCGACCAGCCCTACGACCTGCAGGACAATCTCGGAGCCGACGGCACCCCGATGAACGCGATCGCCACCCTCGGTGCCGACTTCGTGCACTCCGACTTCGCGGACAAGACCGACGACGCCGCACAGTCCCAGGTCTTCGACCGCGAGCGCCGTTGGTGGACCGGGTCGCCCACCGGCACGGACGCCACGCGCCCGGCGGACGGCGAGTGGCAGGGCATCTCCTCGTACGTGGCCGAGCGCACGGCCGTCACGGGCCGCACGTTCGCCACGACGTTCAACACCGGACACGGCCTCGGTTACTGGCACGAGGGCGAGCTCTCCTCCGACGCGGAGTGGGGCAACATCGGCGTGCAGGACCTCCCCGTGACGTGGCAGTGGTGGGTCGAGGCGAAGGACGGCGCCGACCCGCTGCAGGTGGACTACGACTACGGCCCGGACTACGTCGCTGCCGACCGGTTCGGTTACGAACACCTGGGTGCGTACGAGGGCGGCAGCTCCCTCGCGGTCTCCGGCGACCTCGCGAGCGACAACCTGCTCCGCCTGTTCAAGTCGGACCTCGAGGTGTCCCCGGGGACCGACGTCGAGCTCACCTACGCGAAGCCGAGCGCCGACGACGGCTCACAGCTGACGCTCGCGTTGGTCCTCGCCTCCGACCCCGACCGGGTGATCGAGGTGCCGGTCAAGCGCTCCGGTGCGCAGACGGACGGCTGGCGCACCGTGCACGTCGATCTGTCGCGGTTCGCGGGCGAGACGATCACGACGTTCGGGCTCGGCTTCCGTGCCGGCGACGGCCCCGTCGCGGACTACCAGGTGAACGTCGGCAAGATCGCCGTCACCGACGGCAGGGACCACACCCCCGACCGTCCGCGCGGCTTCGAGATCGACCGCGCGCTCACGTCCACCGACGAGCTCTTCCTGCGGTGGGACCTCGCCGACTACGACGACGTCGCCCGGTACGACGTGTACGCCGACGGCGAGTACCTGGGTGGCGTGTACGACGACGTGCTGTACGCCAAGCACTTCACGCGCTCGCGCGGCACGCTCGAGCTCGTCGCCGTGGGGCACGACGGCAGCGAGAGCACGCCGGCCGTGCTGCGGTACGACTTCTCCCGAGGGCCGGGGGACGTCACGGCGGAGGCCTCCGAGGACGGCACCGTCACGGTGTCGTGGAAGGAGCCGGTCGCGTCACCCACCGTCGTGACGCTCGCCGCCGAGGACGCCGGCCGGCGCGGCTACGAGGAGCAGACCGTGGCGCGTCGCGGCTCGACCGAGGTGACCTTCCGTCGGGCTCCCGTCGACGGCGGCGGCCTCGTCGCCACGGTCGCCCCTCGCTCCGGCACCGCGGTGTCGGCCACAGGGTCGTTCGCGGACACCCAGATCGAGGCCTACCCGGCTTCGGCGGCCGCTCTGGAGGGCACCTCGCTGAGACTCACTCGGCCCGCGCTTGCGGACTGGCACACGCTCACGGTGTACGAGGACGGCGAGCCGGTGCCGTTCGACACCACGTACAGCCAGGGCGAACGACCGCAGATGATCCGCGGGCGCACGACGTTGCCTTCACTCACCCGAGAACTGGCGAGTGAGCACAGCGAGGTCGTCGTCAGGATCGAGGACTACGCCGGCAACGTGGCGGACACCACGCTCCGGGCCGCCACGCGCTAGCCCCAAGAAGGGGGCGGGGCCGCCGTGCGCGCGCCCCGCCCCCAGGCTCCGCGGCGTCGCCCCCGCTCGTCGCCGCTCCATCCCCCCGAATCCAGCACCGACGCACGTGTCGAAAGAGGAAACTTCTCATGACTGCCAAGGCCCTCATCACGAGGCTTCCGATGAGCGGCGCATTCGCCATCGCCGGACTGCACGACTACGCGAGCGCCGTCCGCGTCGAGCGTGACGGCATCACCGTCCGCATCACGCCTGAGCAGCTGGCGCGCGGCAACGGCGCGGACCGCGAGCGCCCGATCCGTGTCGAGGTCACCGGGCCGGTCCGACCGACCGTGGCGCACGTGACGGTCGACGGCACCGACCTCGGCGGGGTCGAGCTGGTGGACGGACCCACCGGGTGCCAGCGCGTGTTCGTCCCCGCCGGCGACGAGGCTGCGACCGTCCAGCTCCGGCTTCCCGAGGTCCGGGACGAGGTCTACACGTTCCCGATGCCGCCGGTGCGTGACTGGACCATCCACCTCGTCCATCACAACCACTTCGACCTCGGCTACACCGACCCGCAGTCGGTCGTGTTCGAGAACCAGCGGTCCTACCTGGACTCCGTGCTCGACATCGTGCGCGCCACGCACGACGACCCCGACGACTCGCGATTCCGCTGGGTCGTGGAGTCGCTCTGGGCGTTCGAGCAGTGGGCGCAGAGCCGCCCCGAACACGTCGTCCAGGAGTTTGTCGACTACGTGCGGGAGGGTCACGTCGAGCTCACCGCCATGCCCTTCAACCTGCACGCGGACACCTGCTCCACCGAGGAGCTGCACGAGCTCCTCAGCGGAGCGCGTGCCATCGCCGACCGGTACGGCGTACCGTTCGACACCGCCATGCAGACCGACGTGCCCGGCACGCCGGTCGGTCTGCCCGACGCCCTGTCCGACTTCGGCGTGAAGTACCTGTCGGTGGCCCACAACTGGGCCGGCCGCTCCGTACCCGAGCGGCTCGGTGGGCAGCTTCTCCCCCGCCTGTTCCGCTGGGCGGCGCCGTCGGGCAAGTCGGTCCTGGTCTGGATGACGGACAGCCCGCACGGGCTGGCCTATCAGGAGGGCCCGATCCTCGGCTTCCACGAGGGGATCGAGCGGGTCGAACGGATGCTGCCGGTCTACCTGCAGTCGATGGTGACCAACCCGTACCCCTACCCGCCGGGTTCGCTCGGCTGGGCAGGCTACGAGGAGGCCGAGGGGCGCGAGCCCTACCCGTGGGACATCGTCCACCTGCGCACGCAGGGCTGGGGCGGCGACAACGGCCCCGCCCGCCTGCAGGCCTCGGACATCATCCGGGAGTGGAACGACACGTGGTCCTCCCCCCGGCTCGTGCACTCGACGAACGCGGAGTTCTTCCGCGCCGCCGAGGAGCGCCTCGGCGACGAGATCCAGACGTACGAGGGCGACTGGGGCGACTGGTGGGTCGAGGGCGTCGGCTCGTCCGCCCACATGATGAAGCTCGTGCGCGACGCACAGTTCCGGATGCCGGAGGCGCATGTCCTCGCGTCCCTGTACACGCATCGGACCGGGACGTGCCTCGCGGGCACGCGAGCAGACATCGACCGCGCCTATCGCAAGATCTCTCTGTTCAACGAGCACACCTGGGGCGGCGGTGAGTCGTGGCTCGCCCGCGACCACGGGTTCGAGTCTGGCGAGGTCCAGTGGTACTGGAAGGCCTCGCAGGCCCTCCAGGCGCAGGAGAACGCCCGCGCCTACCGCGAACGCGCCGCGGCGTATCTGGGCGAGACCCTCGGCACCGCCGACGGAGCCCTCGCGAGCTACTACGTCGTGAACGGTGACGGAGTGCGTCGCGACCGCGAGGTGCGCTTCCTGGTCCGCGAGAGCGTCGTCCCGTTCCGCGTGGGGTTCGAGGTCCGGGACCCCCGCACGGGCGAGAGCGTGCCGTTCCGCGTGGACCACCAGGAGCACCGCGAGCACCGCGAGGCCGGCCGCTGGGTCACGCTGCGTGCCCACGACCTGCCCCCCGTCGGGTTCTCGCGGTTCGACCTTCACCAGGTGTCCGACGACCCGGTCGACGCTGTCCCGTTCACCCTCGGCACCACCCCGGGCGGCGCCGGGCGGCCCGACGCGGCGGCCGTCGTTGAGGGTGGGGATGCCGCCGTCCGCGCCGGAGACCCGCTCGTGCTGGAGAACGAGTCGCTCACCGTGACCGTCGACCTTGCCCGGGCAGGCATCGTGTCGGTGATCGACCGCCGGAGCGGCCGCGAGCTGGTGAACCAGGACTCGTTGTTCGTCGGGAACGAGTACCTCTACGACGCGTACACGACGGCGCCCGGGTTCAACCACC
Source organism: Isoptericola sp. NPDC055063 (assembly GCF_053608125.1). Taxonomy (NCBI): domain Bacteria; kingdom Bacillati; phylum Actinomycetota; class Actinomycetes; order Micrococcales; family Promicromonosporaceae; genus Isoptericola; species Isoptericola sp. NPDC055063. Next base: position 20,009 of record NZ_JBSGUW010000005.1, read on the forward strand.
ACTCCAACCGGTCGTTCTCCGGCCCTGACCTGCCGTTCATCGGTACCCGCACGCGAGCCCGCACGGCGTCGTTCATCTCGCGCAGCGTGGACGACGTCGAGCAGCGGCTCGTGTACGAGTTCGTGGCCGACGGCGTCGACCGGGTCACGGTGACGCTGCGGCTGGCGCACGACGCGCGCCACCTGGTCGTCCAGAATCGGGTGGCCAAGCCCGCCACCACCGCGAAGGAGAGCGGGTACTTCATCTTCCCGTTCGCGACCGACGACGCCACGGTGCGGTACGAGATCACCGGAGGCGTCACCGGCGACGACCTACCGCACGTGCCCGGCGCTCCCGAGCACATGCGCGCGGTGCGCAGCTGGGTGACGGTCGACTCGCCGTCGGACGGCGTGCGCGCCGTGTGGGTCACGAAGGACGCACCGCTCGTACAGCGCGGCACCATCGCCCAGCCGTACGCCCCGTTCTACCCGAGCACGGCACCGAACGAGCCGGGCACGGTCATCTCCTGGTTCCACAACAACGTGTGGGACACGAACTTCCCGAACCAGCAGCGATTTGAGACGGACTTCACCTATGCCGTCGCCGCGGCTGACGAGCACGAGTCGCTCCCCTCGCTCGCCCTGGCGACTGCCTCGGCCGTGACGGGAGAGACCGTGGCCGTGCTGGGCGCTGCTAGAGGGAGTGCCGACGCGCCGGAGCAGGCGTCGCTCGTCGAGATCGACCGCGCCGACGTCCAGGCCGTGAGCGTTCTCCCCACCGACGACGGCGAGCTCCTTCTCAGGCTCCAGTCGTTCGTCGACGGCGAGGCCCCGGTGCGCCTCACGAGCGCCGCGGGGATCTCGTGCGCGCGCCGGGCGACGTTCCTGGGTACGCCCGGAGAACCCCTGGAGGTCACCGACGGCGTCACCGTGACGGTCCCGCGCCTGGGTACGATCGGCGTCCTGCTGCGCCTCGGCGACATGTCCGGACAGGTGGCAGGGCATGCCTGACCGCGGTCGACAGCATGCCGCCTGGGCCGGCCGCACCGCGGTGGTGACGGGTGCGGCCGCCGGGATCGGCGGCGGCGTCGCCGACCTCCTCGTGGAGCTCGGCGCCACAGTCGTCGGTATCGACCGTGACGGCGCCGCGCTCGAGGTCGCCGAGTCCCGGCACGCCGACAGCCCCGGCCGGTTCGTCGGCCTGGCGGCAGACGTCGCCCGCCCTGACGTGCTCGACGACGCGGCCCGCCGCGTGCGCGCCGAGCACGGCACGCTCGACGCCGTCGTCTGTGCGGCCGGCGTGCAACGCTACGGCGCGGTGGACGATACCGACCCCGCCACCTACGACGAGGTGATGGGCGTGAACGTCGGCGGGGCGTTCCACACCTGCCGCGCCATGGTGCCGCTGCTGCGCGAGAACGGCGGCGGCGCGATCGTCGTCGTGTCCTCGGCGCAGGCCTACGCCACCCAGACCGGTGTCGCGGCCTACACCGCGAGCAAGACCGCCCTGCTGGGGCTTGCCCGCGCGATGGCGGTCGACCACGCGGCCGACGGCATCCGCGTCAACAGCGTCAGCCCCGGGTCGATCGAGACGCCGATGCTGCGCTGGGCCGCCGGGCTGTTCGCCGGCGAGCGGGCCGCCGACGACGTCGTGGCCGAGTGGGGCCGCGCGCACCCGCTCGGCAGGGTCGGCACACCGTTGGAGGTCGCGGAGGTGGTCGAGTTCCTCCTGTCGGATCGCGCCGCTTTCGTGACCGGCGCGGACGTCAAGGTCGACGGCGGGCTCAGCGCCCGGCTCGCGGCGGCCCTGCCAGACGCGGACGCGTGAACCGTGGTCCCGGGGGGGGGGGTTCTTTCCCCCCTCCCCCGGGCGCGGCCCTGTGGGTTCTTTTTTTTTCTTTTCGCTCCCCAAAAACACCCCGCGGGGGGGTCTTGGGGGGCTTTTTTTCCGCCCAACACCCCCCCCCAGGCGA
>NZ_JBSGUW010000005.1:21969-101583 GCF_053608125.1 Isoptericola sp. NPDC055063
GTCCCGTCGCGATAGCGGACATCACTACCTCTGGGAGCCCCCCCGACGAGAGAAGATCGCCGTCCTATCGCCCCACCCCCCGTTTCCCCCCCCCCCCCCCCCCCTGCCCCGCGGCCGTGCGGCTTCGTTTCCTGCCGGTCAGCTCACGAGAGCCGCCCGGCGGGGTGCCCGTGGATCGCGTGCTGCAGGCCGCGCACGTACCCGGCGGCGAACAGTCGGCCCAGGACCGCGTAGCCCGGACGGTCGTTGACCTCGCCCGACATCGTCGGCACGTGGTCCGGGCGCATCGGCCCGTCGAAGCCCACGGCTGCATAAGCTCTCATGCACTCGGCCATGTCCGTCTGACCATCGTCGTGGAACGTCTCGACGAAGTCGTCCGCCGTTCCTCTCACGTCACGGAAGTGGACGAACGCGATGGCCCCGTCCCGCCCGAGCTCCCTGATCACGTCCGGTACGTCTGGCGTCATGAGCGCGAAATTCCCCTGGCAGAAGGTGATGCCGTTGCTGGACGATGTGTTCAGCGTCAGCAGTCGTCGGTAGGCGTCCACCGAGCTCATGATGCGAGGCAGGTCGCGCACGTTGGGGAGCGGCGGGTCGTCCGGGTGCAGGGCGAGCCTCACACCGGCGGCCTCGGCCTCCGGAACGACGGCGTCGAGGAAGTAGTCGAGCGCCTCCCACATCTGGTCGGCCGACACCTCCCCAGCGGGCACGAGCGGCCCGAGGGCGTCCGCGTCGGCGGCGCGGAATCCTGTGACGAGGGCCCCGCCTCGGGCCGGGATGTCGTTACGTGTGCGGGCCCAGCTGGAGCGGGCCATCCAGTTGTAGCAGAGGACCGGGATCCCGAGCCGGCCCATCGACCGGACCTGCGTGATGACGTGCTCGATCTGCTCGTCGCGGCCCGGCAGCCCGAGGCGGACGGCGTCCATCGGGGCCGTGTCCTCGACGGCGGTCACGGTGAATCCGTGCTCGGAGAACGTCGCCACGTCGGCGGCGAGCGCACGCTCGCCCCAGGGCTCCTCCCCCGGCTCGAACGTCGGGACCGGTCGGGCGCCCCCGACCGAGGCGAAGATACGCTCCTCCTGCTCCGCGCCCCGCATGATCGCGACGACGTTCTCAACGCCCGCCTGCCGGATCAGCGGCCACCACGGCTCGGGTCGGGGCGCGAGGAACTCGCTGAGCTGGAACATCAGACCTCCGTGTCACAAGGATGGTTCGCCGTCGACCGTCAGGAGCGGTCGCGGACACGCGGCCCCACAGGGCGGCCGCGCCGTGGACTAGGACGCGCCCGGGTCGGGTGCGTACCGGACAAGATGGTTCGAGTAGCCACCGTCGACGGTGAGCGTCGTGCCGGTGACGTAGGCGCTGTCGGCGCCGGCGAGGAACAGGGCCGCCCGGGCGACGTGGTCCACGCTTCCGGGGGCACCCAGCGGGATCCAGCGGGCGAACCGCTCGTGGCCCACGCGGGCGATGAGCTCGCGATTCATGTCGGTCACGATCGCGCCGGGCGCGAGGTTGTTGATGCGCACCCGGCGAGGTCCGAGCTCGACCGACGCCGTCCGCGTCCAGGCCGCGAGCGCGGCCTTCGCGGCGGCGTACCCGCCGTTGCCCGCGACGGGCACGGACTCGTGGATCGAGGTCACGTTGACGACCGTTCCCCGCCCGGATGCCTCGAGGAGCGGGACGGCGAGCCGCACGGTCTCGACCGGCGCGAGGAAGTTGACACGCATCAGGCGTTCGAGCGTCTGGCCGTCGAGATCGTCAAGGATCGCATGCTCCTCGAAGCCGGCGTTGTTGACCAGGATGTCGAGACCGCCCGTAGCCCGGGCAGCGGAGACCAGGGACGCGGGGGTGGCGGGGTCGAGCAGATCGCCGACGACGACGTCACCGTTGATCTCGGCGGCGAGCGCCGCCGCCCGTGAGGCGTCCCGCCCGTGGACGAGGACCCGCGCCCCCGACCCGGCGAACGCCCGGGCGATCGCCTCGCCGATGCCGGCGGTCGCACCGGTCACCAGCGCTCTCATGCCGCGCAGCTCCGTCGTCATGACTCCTCCACCAGGATGCTCAGTCGAGTCGTCCGCGACTCGCCGGGCACGAGCGCGGGCGCGCCCCGCCCCGGCTCGTCGACGCCCCCGACGACACAGTTCGCGGGCTCGATGCCCTGCACGTACGCGCCGGGCCGCCAGTTCCGCCAGGAATGGCACAGGGGGAGCTCGGCAGTCCTCCAGCGGACCGTGACACGTTGTCCGCGCGCGGGGGAGGTCACCGAGACGGCGGACCACCCGTCCACGGGCTCTGCCGACCAGGTGCGCACTTCGTCGTCGCGGCGCCGGGGCTCGCCCATCGGCCCGCACTCGACGTCCGCGCTTCCCACCACCCGTGAGCCGGGCTCCAGGAAGGGGTACCCGAGGTTGACGTGATAGAGCATCGGGACGATCACGGGCGCACCGGACTCGTTCGTCGTCACGTCCTGCAGCTCGACGTGCCCTTGCCCGAGGTGGAACGTCCATTCCCTACGCACGACCAGGAGTCGGCCGACGCCGTCGTTCTCCCGCACCACGCCTCGTACCTGCACGGTCCCGGCCTCGAGGTCGGTCTCCACGGCCACGCCCTGCGCGGCGTTCTCGGTGTACCGGCCGTGGCGGGGTTGACCAGCCAGTGGTTCCCCGACGTTGCGCAGCCCGCAGGTCGTGACCAGGCCGCCCTCCCAACCGCGGTGCCAGCCGTCGTCGTCGGTCGCGCCGTGCGACGTCACGCGCGGCCCGGCTGCCGACGTCCAGGAGATCGCCCGGCCCGCGTACCAGGCCCGGCCCAGGTCGAGCCCGTGGTCCAGGAGGATCCGGGTGTGCAACCCTCCGTCGGGCGCGACGGCGAGCACGCGACTTCCGACCCCGGTGCCCTCGACGTGCGCGAAGGTCGCGACGTCGGCGAGCTGGGCGTCGTTCGCGGTGAGGGCGCGCAGGTCCGTGCTGCTCGGCACGGCTAGAGCACCCCGAACGTGGCGAACGCCTCGGTAGCGGGCATGCCCGCTGCCACCGCGGCGCGGAACTCGCGCTCCCCTTGCCGCTTGGCCGCCGCCTCGGCCACCGCCTGTCCCGCGAGCCGGGCCGGCACGACCACGACGCCATCGGCATCGCCCACCACGAGGTCGCCGGGCTCGATACGCACCCCGTCGATCTGGCACGCGACGCCGTGGGCGACGATCTCGTGGCGCCCCAGGCTGTCGTAGGGAATGGTGCCTGCCGAGATCACGGGGAAGCCCAGCTCACGGACCTGGCGGGTGTCGCGGACGAGCCCGTCGGTGATGGCGCCGGCCGCCCCGCGCGCTGTGCAGGCCGTGGAGAGCAGTTCCCCCCACACGGCGATATCGGTGGCTCGAGCCGTCGGGGTCACGAAGACCTCGTCGGGCCCGATCGCATCGAGCGCGGTGACCAGTCCGCGGAACGGGCGGTCGGGCACGTCCGAAACCCGCTGGAGCGCCACCGGGAACGCCCAGCCCGCGACCACGTCGTCAGGACCCAGCGGCGCCAGGCCTGCGGCGAGGCACTGGCGGCGCAGGCCGTGCGCGTCGAGCACGTCGGAGAGCACGGCAGAGCCGAGCTGTGACCGGACGAGGCCCAGATCGACATCGCGTCGGGCGCTCATCGGGTGCCCTCCGTCCGTCGCGCCCGCAGCCGCAGGGTCTGGATGCGCCAGGGGGACAGCTCGACCGGTAGCCGGCCCTCACGCGCCTCGACCACCCCGAGGACGGTGTCGTCGAGGTCGACGAGCTCGGCGCCGTCGCGGGCGAGGTCGCCCGCGAGCGACACCCGTGCGAGGCGGTCCGACTGGTTCACGAGGCGGACGCAGGGCCTTCCGTCGTCGTCGACGTAGAACGCGGAGACCCGCACGTCGTCACCCGCGTTCTCGAGCACCGTCGTGGGGACGGCGCCGCCCGCCACCAGGCGGGCACGCCGCCAGCGCCGGTCCGCAAGCCGTGCTGCCTCGCCGGCGTGGCCGACCACCTGCAGCCGCAGCTGCCACGTCGTGCGCCCCGGGTTCGTCCAGTGCATGCGCGGGTCGCCGCACGAGGGCGCGGTGCGCAGCAAGACGGCGCTCGTCTCGCCGTCGGCCGATCGCCACGCCGGGTGCTCGGTGAGGACGGCCAACGTCAGCTCGCCCTCCTGCGCGGTGAGCCAGTGCTGCACCTCGCGGTAGGACTGCTGGTCCTCCGGCGCGATCTCGTCAGGCTGGAACGGGCGCGAGCCCTCGGGCACGTCCTCCCAGTCGGAGCCGTGGAACGGTGTGCCGTACCGAACGGTGTCCCGTGGTGCGCGCGGCACCACCGGCATGCGGACCTGCCAGTCCTCCAGGGCGGGCCACTCGACGTCGACCTCGACGTCGAGTGACGGCTCGTGGGCCCACACGGTGAGCACCTGGTGCCACCTGACGTCCAGCAGGTCCCAGCCGATCGCGACCTGGGCGCACAGCGGACCGGTCGACAGGACCTCGACGCCGGTGAGGAGGGCGTCGACCCGCACCGACTCGTCGGTCCGCAGGGTGACGTCGTTGCCCAGCTCGCGCACGGCGTAGGGCAGCTCGAGCGCACGCACCGCAGGGCCGTCGGCAGCGAGCTCGACGGTCCCGTCGGTCTTCGAGACGACGACCCGCAGCCCTGCCGACGTCAGGACGACGCGTCCCGGCTCGTCGACGACGTCGACGCACCCCTCGGGCTCGCGGGTGACGAGCGCGTGCAGGCCGATCCCATCGGGGACGTGCGCCGTCACCGCGACCGACGTGGAGCGGTCAGCGTGGTGCAGCTCCTGCCGCCGGCCCGCCGGGACCTCCTCGAGGAGTCCGGTCAGGGGGCCGACGTCCTCCGGGTCCACCGTCAGCACGGGGTCGTCGCCGAACCGGGTCGAGAGCACGAGCAGCCGCTCGGCGTCATCACCGGCGGCCACGTGCTCGACGACCTCCCTCGCGTACCCGCGGGCACGGTCGTGGCGCACCTTCTTCTGGAAGACGGACAGTGCACCGTCCTGCCCGCCGCCGTTGTGGTCCTGCGTGAACGCCTGCATGCGCCAGAGCCACTCGAACTCGCGCCCCACGGGCGCGAAGTCGTCCGGCTCGAAGAAGGAGTCCTCGCCATAGACGCCACGCCACCGCGCAGCCGACTCGGGCACCGCGGCACGTCCGCCTGCTGCGGCGATCACCGCCGACGTCTCGGCGTCGAGCAGGTCCCGCTCGAGCATGCGGACCCGATGGAAGAACCGCATCTCCTCGTCGGGGGCCACACCCCAGACGCTCGGGAAGGAGCCATCACGTTCAGGCAGGTCCACCGGGTCGTCCAGATAGGGCTGCATCACGGTCGAGGGGACGGCGTAGTCCACCTCGATCTCGGGGAACTCGGTACGGAACTGCTGCACGTATGCGCGCTGGTCCTTACCGTACCGGGTGATGAAGTCCTCAGGGCCCGTAAGGTCGCCGGCGCCGCCGGCCATCGCCACCGTCCCGTGCGGGTACCGCTCGCGCAGTTCGTCGTGCGAGAGGGAGTGGTCCGCGACGAAGTGACCCGACCCCTCAGGCTCGATGGCCCCGGGCCGGAACGGCACGAAGACGTAGTGCACGGGCCAGGTGATCATGTGCAGCGGTGTTCCGTCCGGCGCGACGTGCCGCCAGATGCGTCCCTCGTGGAAGATCTTCCGGGACGTCACGTAGTAGCGGACACCCGCCTGCGCGTAGATCTGAGCGGTCTGCGCGTTGAGGCCCGGAAGGTCGGGGTGCGCCGCGAGGCGCGTCTCGACACCGAGCCGGTCGCGAACCCACCGGCGGCCGATCTGGATGTTGCGGATGAGCGACTCCCCGAGGACGAGGTTCTCCCACCGGTCGATGTAGGCGCCGCCGATCTCGAGACGGTTCTCGGCAATCAGCTTCCGCACCAGCGGCTCGTAGTGAGGATGGGTCCGCAGGAAGTGTTCCGCGAAGATCGCGGTGTCGATGACGAAGGTCTCGTCGCCGGACTCCTCCGCCCGGTCGAGGTAGCGCCGGATGAGGGCGTCCCCCCGTGTGAGGCAGTTGCGGTAGTCACCCAGCCAAAAGAGGTCCAGGTGGGAGGTCGGGATGATGCTGATGCGGTCGATGTCGAGCACGTGTGCCTCTCGTGTTAGCCCTTGACGGCGCCGGAGATGCCGTTGGCGAAGTACTTCTGCAGGAGGAAAAAGAGGATCAGGGGAGGGAGCGCGGCGATCGTCGACGCTGCCAGCACGAGACCCCAGTCGGTCGTGTGCTGACCCACCATCCCCGCCAGCGCGACGGGCACGGTCTGTGTGTCGCTCGACAGCAGGATGAGGGCGAACATCAGCTCGCTCCAGCACCCGATCACGGCCCAGATGGCGACGGCGGCGATGCCCGGAGCGGCCATGGGAACCACGATGCGGAACAACGTCCGCAGCGGCTTGCTCCCATCGACGGAGGCCGCCTCGACGACCTCGGTCGGCACGGACGCGAAGTGGCCGGTGATGATCCAGACAGCCACGGGTAGCTGGAACCCGATGTAGGCCAGCGTGAGTCCGGGCAGCGAACCCACGAGACCGAGGCTGGTCCACAGGATGAACACCGGGACCAGCGTCGCGGCCTGGGGTAGCAGCTGCGTGACGAATCCCATCGTCAGCATGTGAGAGGAGAACCGGTAGCGCAGATGGGTCGCGGCGTACGCCGACATCGACGCGAGCACCACCACGCACGCGGTGGTCACCAGCGCGATACCCAGGGACCGCGCCGAGGCCGACGGGATCTCTCCCGCGCTCCACACCTGACGAAAGTTGTCGAAGGTGAGGGAGTGCGGGAAGAGCGTCGCCGGGATCTCCGAGATCTCGGTGGAGGGCTTCAGTGACGAGGTCACCAGCCAGTACATCGGGAGGAGCGTCCCGATGAGCACGAGCGTGAGGATCGTTCCCGCCGCCCACGGACGGCGGTGTCCACGTCGGGCCGGGATCGCAGTCATCGGACGCCCCTTCGCGCGACTCGCATGTAGAACGCGATCGCGATGCCGGTGATCAGGACGGACAGGACCGAGTACGTGGCGGCTTGGTCGAATCTGTTGAACTTCAACGACGACTCCCAGATGGCGAACGGCAGTGTGCGAGTGGCGTTGTCCGGGCCTCCGTTCGTGAGCAGATAGACCAGGTCGAAGTAGTTGAAGGTCCAGATGAAGGCGAGCAGCCCGGTCGTGACCACCACGGGGCGGATGCCGGGGAGCAGGACGTGCCAGACGATGCGCCAGTACGGGGCACCGTCCACGCGCGCCGCCTCCTCCAGTTCCTTGGGGATGGTCTTCAGCGCCGCCGAGATCATGAGGATCCAGTACGGTGCCGCCTTCCACGTGTTCACCACGATGAGCGACCCCATGGCGAGCGCGGGGCTGGACAGCCACGCCACGGGGCTGCCGCCGAACACGGCCAGGACCGCGTTCGCCATCCCCGTGTTCGTGTCCAGGATCGAAGCCCAGATGGCTCCCACCGCGACCGCGGGGATGACCCACGGAGCGAGCAGTAGCGGACGCATCGCGCGGCTGGCGCGGGGGAAGAACTCGAGCGCCAGCGCGGCCACGAGGCCGATGGCGAACTGCAGGACCATCGAACCGAACGTGAAGACGAGGGTGCGGCCGATCGTCCCGGCCAGCTCGCCCTGGGTCAGGACGTCCACGTAGTTCTGGAGTCCGACGAACTTCCCGTCGTCGGCGCTGAGCCGGTCGATGTGGAGGCTCAGCCAGATGTTGTATCCGAGGGGATACACGAGCAGCAGGCCGAGCGCGATGAAAGCTGGCGTCGCATAGGGCCAGGCTGTCGGTCGGCGCACACCCTGAGCCCGACGGCCTGCCGGGGCGATGGCGTGGTCCCCGGCTCGCGTGTCGATCGTCTGAAGAGTCATGAGCTGCCGTTCGTTGGCCAGGTCACGTCGACCTACTTGATGATCTCGTCGGCCTTGGCGTCGAACTCCGACAACGCGTCGGGCACCGAAGCACCGGGCTTGATGACGGCCGGTTCCAGGATGTTCTCGAACGCCGCGGAGACCTCGGCGAGCCGCGCGACCGGGGTGATCGGGACCCGCGCCTCGGGGAGCACGGCCTCGAACGCGTCGTAGAACGGATCGTCGCTCCACGGGGAGACCGTCAGTCCGTCGACGGTCGGGGGAAACGCCTCGGTCTTGTTGATCGCCTCGAGGTTCTCGGGCTTGGTCATCCACCCGACGAGCTTGGCGGCCTCCTCAGGGTGCTCGGAATTCTTGAACGCCCCGACCTGCCAGCCGCCCGCCGTCGAGGACGACGCGTCGCCGGCGTTCTGCACCGGTACGGGGACGGTCGCCCAGTCCTCGCCGTACTTCATGTCGGGGTTGTAGCCCTCGATCTGGGGTCGGACCCACGGGCCACCGAGCATCATTGCGAGCTTCTTCTTCGCGAACAGCTGCGACACGGTGTCGCCGGAGAGGTTGTCCAGGCCCGGCGGCACGGCACCGGTCGCGACGATGTCCTGCAGGAGCTGTACTGCGGCACCGGTCTGCGCGTCCGAGCTCGCGACCGCCTGCGTGCCCTCCGCGTCGAGAATGAGTCCGCCTGCAGTGTTGATATAGGGCCCTGCCGACTCGTAGGACAATGCGTAGTCGCTGTCCGTCGTGAAGCCATAGCCGTACTCGTCGGTGCCGGCGAACGCCTTGACGTCGGCGAGCAGCTCGCTCCACGTCTCCGGCGCAGTGTCGATCCCGTGCTCCGCGAGCATGTCGAGGTTGACGTAGAGGACTCGGGCGTCGGTGGTGAGCGGCAGCGAGAGTTGCTTGCCTCCGACCTTGCCCACGTCGACCGGGCCTGGGATCAGGGGCTTGGTGTCGATGTCGCCGGCCGCGATCGCATCGTCGAGCGGGAGCAGGAACCCGGCTGCGGCGTAGGTCTGCACGTCGGTGTGATTCACGCGGCCGACGTCCGGGCCGGCACCGCCGCGCATCTCCGTCTGCAGCTTGGTGTTGTAGTCGCCGAAGGCGATCTTCTCGACCTCGACCTTGATGTCCGGGTTCGCCTTCTCGAACGCCTCGATGACAGGCCCCTCCCCCGCGGCGAGCGTGTCCTCCTCGACGCTCGTCCAGTAGGTGAGGGTGACCTGGCCATCCTCGGAGCCGCCTCCGCCGGACCCGCACGCAGCGAGCCCGGTGGACAGGGCGACGACACCCAGGACGGCCGCGACACTTCTACGAGCAACCACGTCGAGCTCCCTTGCTCTGTTCCTGTATGTGAACTTCGTTCGCTATGCTGACAACGCTAGGGACGCATGCTTGCAGTGTCAAGAGTTCTGGGCGACTCATGTGAACTGAGTTCCTCAATGTGAACGCTGCTAGCATCGATCGCATGACAGCCACCGGCCCAGCGCCTGAAGGCGTGAAGTCGTCCGAGCGGACGCTCGACGTCCTGGAGCTCCTCGCGCGAGCACAGGTGCCCATGACGTTCACCCAGATCCTCCAGGCCCTTGGGGTGCCGAAGAGCAGCCTCCACAAGCTCTTGGGCACGCTCGAGCGACGAGGCTGGGTCGAGACCGACGACCTCACCCACTCGCGCTACCGCGTGGGTCTTCGTGCCCTGCAGGCCGGTACGAGCTACGTCGACGCCGATGAGATCGTGCATCTGACCGAGCCTGTTCTGACCACCCTGACCGACCGCTTCGGGGAGGCCTCACATCTGGGTCGCCTCGACGGGTCTGACGTGGTCTACCTTGCAAAGCGCGAGTCGACCCACCCGCTGCGCATGTTCAGCGCCGTCGGCCGTCGGCTCCCCGCCCACGCCACAGCGATGGGCAAGGCGATCCTCGCCACGTACACCTGGGACGAGGTCGTCCGGGTCGTCGGCGACGATCTCGACCGCTTGACGCCTTCGACCATCACCTCGTTGTCGGCCCTTCGCGACGAACTCGACCGAACGCGCGAGCGCGGCTACGGCGTGGACGACGAGGAGAGCGCCGACCTCATGCGCGCCGTCGCGGTCGCGTTGCCCGGCTCGGACGCCCACAACGCCGTGAGCGTGTCCGCGCCAGTCGTCCGCATGCCCCAAGAGCGCATGCCGGACGTCGCGAACGCCATCTCCGAGGCCCTCACTCAGATCTGGCCGCGGGCTGTCCGGCGGTCCGTCTGATTCGAGCTGCAACGGCCGGACGCAGCATGGATCTGGTGCGAGCCGCGGCGCGCAACCGAGGCCGGCTCATCGACGTCGCGAGCGTACGCCTCGGCGACTTCCCAGAGGTCCCGGCGCGACCCGCCACACGACGCGGTCTGCTGCACGGGCTGGTGACGCCGACCCAGAAGGGGGCAGAACCACAGCAGCCCGTCCAGCGCGACCGCGATGGCAACGATACGGGCGAGCAATCGGATCGGCGGATCCGTTTTCGCTCCTTCCCATCCATCCGAAGATTGTCACCGGAATCCGGCCGGCGAGTCCCTTGGATGTCGCCTCCGCTCCAATGCGCATTTCGCGACCCGCACCGACGCGCGTATAAGCGCCAACCGGTCCGTCATCGGCGCGGCCGGGGGCGCGGCAACCTTCACCCCCAGGACGGCCAGGTGACCGCAGGCAACGACGAAGTCCGTCGCCTCCGCAAGCCCGAGGCGGGTGCCGCCGCCGTCCGGCGGGAGGGGCGGTGCGCCGTATGGCGGCACGTGCACGTCTCTCCAGGCCTCGCCCCAGGGACCGGCCGAGGAGGACGTGCCCGAGAGGACGGCCGTGGCGAGCAGGCCCGACGCGGCCGCTGTGCGCGCGTGCTCGACGGGGGTCGAGGTGCTGCGCCCCTCGACGGCGGAGCGACCCCAGTTGACGCCGAGCCGCACCGGGTGGCCCGAGGCTGCGGCGGCGGCCCCGGCTGCACGCACCTCGTCCTCCAGGCGCAGGTATCCCTTGTCGGGCGGCCCGTTCCCGCTCGGTGCATCGCAGTGCTCGACGACGAGTGGAACCGGCACGGGGGCCGTCGCGGCGAGCTCGGCGAGGCTACGGACGAGGGACTCGGGGTCCCCGTGCGCCGGGCCCGGCGCCGTGTGCAGCTCGATCCCCGTCACCCGTCGCCTCCCGGCGGCCTCGTCGACACGTGCGGCCGCGTCGAGGCACGCCCGCACGTCGTCGACCGCCTTCGCCCTCCCGTCCTGGTCCCCCGAGGCAAGCCCGTATGCGGGACGCCCGGCGAGGCGGGAGCTCGTCATGGGCGCGGTCGTGAGCAGGAGATCCCAGGAGGGCGGGAGGTTATGGGCGAGTGTGAGGAGCGCATCGGGGTCGTCGGCGTGGACGGGGTGCTCGAGCCCCGTGACCCCGTCGGCTTCGAGCGCGGGGTACCACTCGGGCGGCCCCCCCGCCGTCATCGCACAGCGCGTACGCCCCCGCGAACACCCGCGGGCGCGCGGGCACTTCCCTGCTCGGGGCAGACGCTCTCATCGGGGCACCACGTTGCGCAGGTTCTCCCCGGCACGCAGCGCGCGGAGGTTGTGCGCGATGAGCTCGTCGGCGCCGACCGGCCGCCCTCCCGCCGCGTGCGGCGTGAGGACGAGCCCGGGCGCGTCCCAGAGGGGCGAGCCGGCCGGCAACGGCTCGGTCGCTGCGACGTCGAGTGCGGCGCCCGCGAGCCGCCCCGCACGCAAGGCGTCGACGAGGGCCTCCTCGTCCACCGTGGACCCGCGCCCCACGTTCACGACGTACGCGCCAGGCGGGAGTGCCGCGAGGCGACGCGCGTCCAGCGCTCGATCGGTCGCCCGGGTCGTGGGAAGGATCATGACGAGGACGTCCGTGCCGGCGAGCTCCTCGTCGAGATCGGCCTCGGCCACGACGGGGACGCCACCCCGTTCCCCGGCAGACCGGGCGACGCCCCGCACGTCGGCCCCGAGCTGGCGGAGCAGCGGTGCCAACGCGCCCCCGATGCTCCCGAGCCCCCAGATCAGGACCCGGGCGCCGAGCAGGGTGGTGACGGCGCCGTCGGGGCGCAGCGGCTGCAACCCGCCGAGCTCGGACGCCCACCGGTGCTCGGCCTGCGCGCGCCGCATCCGCGGCATCCGCCGCACGAGGCCCAGCACGAGGGTCAGCGCGTGCTCGGCCACCGTCCGGGAGTGCAGCCCGGTGCCGCACGTGAGGACGACGTCGGACGCGAAGCCGGCGGCAAGGACGTCGTCCGGGCCGGCCGCGAGGGTCTGCACCCAGCGCAGGTCGGGCATCCGTCCGGCCACCGCGGCCAGGTCCTGTCGGGTGCTGCCCCAGGTCACCAGAGCGGTTGCGTCCAGATGGTCGTCCGGGACGGGCGACGATGCGTCGTACACGACGGTGCGGACGTCGTCGGGCACCGACGGGGCGAGCGGGAGCGCGTCGGGCAGGAGGAGCTTCATCGCGGGCCTTTCACGGGTGGGCGGATCAGTGCGCGGGGGTGACGGCGTCCTGCTCGAGACGCAGGTCTCTGCCGCGGGTCTCGGGCGACAGGAGGGTGGCGACGATGGAGGCTCCGACCATGAGCATCATGTAGATCGCGACGGGCCACCAGGAGCCGGACGCCCAGGTGATGAGGGCCGACGCCACCATCGGGGCGATACCGCCTCCCAGGACGGCTGAGAACTCCCGGGCGATCGAGACGCCGGCGTACCGGTATCGAGAGCCGAACATCTCGGCGTAGAAGGCCCCCTGGGAGCCCACCGTGCCGTAGACCATCATGAAACCGATGACCACCACGAGCCCGACGAGGAACGTGTTGCCGGTGTCGATGAGCAGGAAGGCCGGGATCGGGAAGGCGAGGAGGAACACGAGGACGCCGAGGATCACCGGCTTGCGTCCCAGGGTGTCGGTGAGGCGCCCGCTGATCACGGTCACGGCGCACGCCCCGATCGCTCCCCAGAGCAGCACCTCGGGGATGAAGCTCGCCTCCACCCCGACCCACGTGACGAGGTAGCTCCCGAGGAACACCTGGTAGATGTAGCTCTGCCCGTTGGAGCCCATGTTGATGAGGAAGACACGCCACAGGCCGGGGCGCCCGTTCTTCAGGACGTCCTTGATCGGGGTGTCCGCCGCACCGATGCGCGCCTTCTCGGTCTCCTTGAAGACCGGCGACTCGTGGAGCCTGCGCCGGAGCACGTAGGCGGCGATCGTCACGAAGATGGAGGAGAAGAAGACCAGGCGCCAGCCGTACGTCTGCAGGGCCTCCTCCGGCATCCGCTGCGCGAGCAGCCACGCGAGGGCGCCGAGCACGGACCCGAGCGCGGCCCCGACGAAGACCAGCGACGTATAGAACCCCCGGCGGCTCCTCCGCGCGGTCTCCGCGAGCAGGGTCACGCCACCGGCCTGCTCCGCCCCGGCGCCGAACCCCTGGAGCAGCCGGCAGACCACGAGCAGCGCCGGGGCGAGGATGCCCGCCTGGTGGTAGGTCGGCAGGAGCCCGATGGCGAACGTCGCGATCCCCATGAGGTAGAGGGTCGCGACGAGGACCCACTTTCGGCCGAGCCGGTCGCCGTACCGCGCGAAGAAGAGGCCGCCGAGCGGACGTGCGAGGAAGCCGACGGCGTACGTACCGAGCGAGGCGATGACTCCCATCGCCGGGGACGCGTCGGGGAAGAACAGCGAGTTGAAGATGATCGCGGCGGCGGTGCCGTAGATGACGAAGTCGTACTGCTCGAGCGCGGTGCCGACGAGGCCGGCCAGCGCGGCCCGGCGGACATTCGCCTGGTCGACGACGGGCTCGTCGTGGTCCTGCGTCACGTCCGTCGCCGTTGGCGGGTGAGACATCGTTCCTCCTCGATGAGGGAATCATGGTGGCTGCCGTGACGGTCGTCCGTCCGGCGGGGCGGCAGGCCGAACCCTGCCAGGCCGAGGGCGGTATCGCCGCCGGCCCGTGTGCCGTCGTGCGCCCGTCAGGCGGCAGGTTCCCCGAAGACGGGCTCGCCCGCCTTCGCCCAGCGGCGGACGACGTCGAGGTCGGGCTCGACGCCGATGCCTGGCCGGTCGGTCACGGCGATCTGGCCGCCGACGAGGAGCGGCTCTGTGACGAGCTCGTCGAAGAACGGCACGTCCTGGGCGTGGAACTCGAGCGCGAGGAAGTTGGACCAGGTCGACGAGAGCTGCGCCGCGAAGGCGGTTCCGACCGGTCCGGCGATGTTGTGCGGGGCGATCGACAGGCCGCGGTCCGCGGCGGCGGCCGCGAGGCGTCGAGCCTCGGAGACCCCGCCAAACTTCCCCAGGTCGGGGGTGACCACGGCCAGGGCGCCGCCCTGGACGACCTCCTCGAACGAGCGGTACCCGATGAGGTTCTCGCCTCCGCCGAGGGGCGTGCTGGTCGACCGCGCCAGGGAGAGGAGACCCGCGACGTTCTCCGGCGGCATGGGGTCCTCGAGCCACAGGATCGGCACGTGCGACACCGCCTCGGCGAGCCGGGCCGCGGACCCGTAGTCGTAGCGCCAGTGCAGGTCGAACGCCAGCTCGACGTCGGGCCCGGCACCCGCCCGGATGGCGTCGACCATGTCGCGCGCGAGCGACTCGGCCCCGGGCGGCATGGTGCGCGACCCCGGGCGGACCGGCAGGAGACCCGGGACGTCGAGATCGAACTTCAGCGCGTCGAACCCTCGCTCGACGGCCTCCGCGGCACGCCGCGCGAGCAGGTCGAGATCCACCGGTTCGGTCTCGGCGTCGATGTCGAACAGGCTGCGCCCGATCGTGCCGTCGGCCACCGCCTCGCCGGCGGCCCAGCGGGGCCGACGGATGTCGAGCATTGGGCCCAAGCTCATGAGGCCGGACCCGCCGTGACAGTCGGCGTACACCCGGACGCTGTCGTGGAAGCGGCCGCCGAGCAGCCGCCACAGCGGGACGCCGAGCGCCCGCGCGTTGAGGTCCCACAGCGCGGCGTCGATGCCGGAGAGCGCGTTGTGGATGATCCCGCCTACCGACCCGGCACCCGACGCGGCCGCGCGAAGCCGCGCGAGGACCGCTTCGACGTTACGCGAGTCGTCCCCGACGGCGAGCTCCGCCATGTGGTTGACGATGCGTGTGAGCCCGGGAGCGAAGAAGCATTCTCCCCAGCCGACCACGCCGTCCTCGTTCTCGACCCGGACGATGGTCCAGTCGAAGTTCGCCTCCACCACCGCGGTGGTGATCGACCTGATTGCGCTCATCGCGCTGTCCTTCCTGATCGTCGTCGGCCGTGCAGGGCCGAGCGGTGGAACACGGTTCGGGGTGCTCAGAGCACGCCGAAGGTGGCGAACGCCTCGGTCGTCGACATTCCGCCTCGAACGGCGGCCAGGACCCGGTTCTCGGTCGCAACCTTCTCGAGCGCCCTCTCGACCACCTCGACCTCGACGTCCTGCGGCACGACCACGACCCCGTCACGGTCGCCGAACACGAGGTCGCCCGGGGTGACGAGCACGCCCCCGACCTCGACCGGCGTACGGAAGTCGAGGACCGACTTCCGCGCGCCGGCATCCTGCGCGTACCCGCCCCGGCTGAAGACCGGGAACCCGTGCTCGAGCACCCCCGCGGTGTCACGGTGGAACCCGTCGATGACCGCGCCCGCCGCGCCGCGCCGCGTGGCCGCCACTGTCAGGATCTCGCCCCACCCCGCGGCGAGCCCCGCGCCGTTGTACGCCAGGTACACCTCACCGCGGCGCAGGTCGTCGAGGGCCTCGGTGAGCCGCCCGAACGGGTTGCGCTGGACCCCGA
The DNA here is from genome assembly GCF_053608125.1 of Isoptericola sp. NPDC055063. Lineage (NCBI taxonomy): Bacteria > Bacillati > Actinomycetota > Actinomycetes > Micrococcales > Promicromonosporaceae > Isoptericola > Isoptericola sp. NPDC055063. The sequence goes on from NZ_JBSGUW010000005.1 coordinate 37,646, forward strand.
AGACGTCGGCGATCAGGACCGGCATGGCGCGTCCGATCACGACCATGTCGGTGGCGATCGGCCGGATCTCGGGCGGGAGGAACTGGTGGTGACGCCCGATCTGGTCCAGGACGTCGCAGATCACCGGGGCATGGAGGGCACGCAGGTCGGACGCGGACCATCGGCCCGCCACAACAGCTTCCGTAGTCATATTTGCAACTTATCAGAGAAGCAGTGAAGCGACCAAGATGTTAGGTTGGGGCATCCTGACGAGAGAGGACCCATGGCCGAGTCGCAGTCGAAGCCGCTACGCCGTTCGTCGCTCACCGACCAGGCGACCGCCGCCCTCCTCGAACTCATCCAGGACCGCGGCCTCGCCCCCGGCGACCACCTGCCCCCCACCAACGAGCTCGCCGCGACCTTTGACGTCAGCGTGCCGGTGGTCCGCGAGGCGGTCTCCGGGCTCGCGGCGATGGGCGTCGTCCGCCGGCAGCAGGGCAAGGAGAGCGTGATCTCCGTGCCCGACGCCTCCCACCTGAGCCTGCTGCTCCGGTTCCGGGTCCAGCACCCGGACGGCGACGACGACCAGGTGCAGGAGTTCCGGGAGGTCGTCGAGGTCGGCAACGCACGGTTGGCCGCATCCCATGCCGACGAAGCATCGCTCGCAGACGTTCGCGCTGCGTTGGCGCACCTTCGCGCCGTCGAAACAGAAGAGGAACTCCACACCGCCGACGTCGGGTTCCACGCCGCCGTCGCGCGCGCCGGCAAGAACGACCTCCTCGTCCTGACACTCGGGGCCCTCGAACCTCTGCTGCGGCGCCAGCGCGAGCACGTATGGCGCGGGTGGGTGCAGGCCGGAGGTGACCTGCAGACGATCATCGAGGCGCACGCGAGGATCCTGGACCGCATCGAGGCCCGCGACCCGGAGGGCGCCGCAACGGCGATGGCCGACCATCTGTTCCACCACGCTCGCGTTGTGCTCCCCCCGGCCGAGACCGATTAACACCTCCGGGTCGGGACGCGCGACCATCACCGCGTTCCGCAGACCGGAAACACCAAAGGTCCCGCCCTCGCGGGGGACGGGACCTTTCGGGCACGAGCGGTACGGCGTCTAGGTCAGAGGTTTGACGCGACAACCGTGCTCTGACTGTGAGGATCGCGTTCGCAGCCTGATGGTGCTGGGCTGGGTCGGTGGTGGCGAGCACGACCTGGAATTCCGTCGGGTAGGCGTCGGCCCGGTGAACTTCCCTTCGAGAGCGGCGTCGCGACGACCGCACTTGGGATGTCACGTCTCTGTGCAGAGACCCGGGGGATGGTCCGCCAGCAGTACCCAAGGGGATCGGCGCAAGCATTCTTGAACCTCTCCCCGTACGCACCCTGACCTGCCCCGACGGCTCCCCCTCGAGTGCGTACGGGGCGCGTACGGGGTGGGGTACCCCGTACGTTTTCGGTAACGCACCCGGCCCAGCGTGGGGTGCATGGAACGCACCACCACTTCCGCGGGTTGGTCGCCGGCGACGGTCGTCGCGGCGTCGGCTGCACCGACGCTCGGGGAGGCAGCACTCGTCTATGTGCGGGCGGGGGCGGTCGTCTTCCCCTGCCGGCCGGAGGGGAAGGCACCGCTGACGCGGCGTGGCTTCCACGAGGCCTCCCGCGACGAGGAGCAAGTGGCCGCGTGGTGGCGGCGCTGGCCCGAAGCGAACATCGGCCTCCCGACCGGGGCCATGTCCGGGGTGGACGTCGTCGACGTCGATGTGCACGACGGCGGCAGCGGGTTCGGCGGGTTCGAGCGCGCCCGACGGGCGGGCCTCGTGGCCTCGTGGGCGTGCCTGGTGCGTACGCCGTCGGGCGGCGTGCATGCCTACTTCCCGCACGGGCTCGAGCAGCGGTCGTGGACGATCGCCACGGCGCACGTCGACTTCCGTGGGGACGGCGGGTACGTCGTCGTCCCGCCGTCCCGGTGCCGGACGGCGGACCGTGTCGTACGTGGGTATGAGCTGCTGGTAGCAGCCCACCACGAATCGGCGCCGGTGGACGCGGCCGCGCTGCGGGGCCTGTTGGTGCCGCCGCGCCGGGGTCCTGTTGTGGGCGCCGCGCCGGTCTGGGATGCGTCGCCGCGCTACTTGGCCGAGTGGGTGGCCGCGCGTCCGGAGGGTGGCCGCAACGGCGGGCTGTTCTGGGCGGCGTGCCGGATGGTCGAGGGCGGCTTCGACCGCGACTCGGTGTTCGGCCTGCTCGGCGAGGCTGCCGAGCGTGCCGGGCTCGGCCGGCGGGAGGCGACGGCCACGATCAGCTCGGCGTTTCGCCGCACCGGTCCGCGTGAAGCGGGCGCCCGAGGACGCAACCACTCACACGCACAGTCCCGGTCGAGCGAGGCGGTGGCCCGATGAATGAAGACGAGCGCGAGCGGGACGACGACCAGCGCCGTCCGCTCCCCCGCCCCACGAGGCCGCCGCGGCACCCTCAACTGGCCGTGCGCGACCACGCACCGACCGGGCCCTCCGACGTCGAGCCCACGGCGGACACTGAGGCTCCGGCGGGGCCGGAGGTGCCGTGGGTGCGTCCGTCCGAGCTGCCGTTGACTGTGGTCGCTCCGGTGCTCGGCAAGGTCGTCGATCGGAGTCTGGCGGCGCAGTCGAGAGCGACGCGGCCCGTCGTTCTCGCCCCGGCCGTGGTTGCGCGTGCGGCAACACGGCGGCTGCGGGCCCGGCGGGCGGCACGCCGGCCGAAGGGGCTGGACCGATGAACGCGACACCACGGTTCACGCGTGCGTCCGGGCTGCGGCGGATGCTGATCGAGCTGCACCGGCGCCCGGCCGGGTGGGAGGAGACGGAGGCTCGGGAGCTGCTGCGCCATTGTGTCGAGCGGTACCGGGGCCTGGCCCGCAAGTACGGGCAGACGGGTGAGGACGCTGCCACCGCGGCCTATGAGGCGCTCACCGCGCCCGCGACACGCTGGGCGCGGGATCCGTGGGGTGTGGTGACCCAGGCAGTGCAGCGCACGCTGCAGGCGGAGCACCGGGCGAACGGTCTGTTGTGCGGGGTCGAGCAGGCCCGGCACCTGATGCATGAACCGCTGTTCGATGCTCAGCGGTTCGCCGAGCACGTCTCGGTCGAACGCGAGCTCGCCGCCGACGACACCGGCGTCGACAACTCCGTCCTGGGCGCCGCAGTTGTCGAAGGGCGGTCGGCACGGTTCGTGCCGGCGGCCGATGCGCTGGCCGAGGCGGTGAGGGTGTTCTCGTTCTGCGGCTGGCCGGCCGACGTCGCGCGGTGCGCACTCGAGCTGATCTGTTCGCGTCTCGTCGAGGCCGGGCAGCGCCGTCGTGCGTTCGAGTACCTCCGACGCCACCGGGAGGGGTGGGGACACCTTGATCTGAGCCAGGAGCAGTGGACGCGGGTGCTGACGGTGGTGCTGGGTGCGCAGAATCCCGACCTTGCCGCGACGGACCTCGGACGCGGGCTGCTGTGGCGCCTGGTCGTCGGCCAGTCGCGGGAGGAGATCTGCGAGGACGTGCGAGTCACGAGCGCCCTGGCGATGTCGGCGCCCCCGTGCCTGGAGGTGCGGTATGCGTGAGGCGAAGGACTACCTGGGGGCCGAGCGTTCCGTCTCCTCGATCACGGTCGGCATCCGCCACCGGTCCGAGCTCGGTGACCTCAGCGCGCTGATGGCGTCGATCGAGCGGGTCGGCCTGCTCCAACCGATCACGGTCACCCCCGACGGGGTGCTTGTGTGCGGGCGACGGCGCCTGGAGGCGATCATCCGGCTCGGCTGGACGAGCGTGAAGGTGTGGGTCCGGGCCGGGATCTCCGATCCGCTATCCGGCCTGCTCGCCCAGCAGGACGAGAACGCGCTGCACAAGCCCCTCGCCCCCACCGAGGCCGCCAGGCTCTACCGGGAGCTGAAGGCGGTCCTGGCCGAAGACGCACGCCGCCGGCAGGAGGCCTCGCGCTTCGGCACGGACGGCGACGTCGGGGAAGAGAACGGTGGTGGGGACTCCCCACCACCGCGCAACGACCACACCCGTAGCCGGGCTCGGGCCGCGCACATGGTCACGGGTTCCGAGTCCTACCAGCGTCTGGAGCAGATCAGTCGCATCCAGAACGTCATCGACGACGAGTCCTACCCGCTGGAGGTCCGCCGTCTCGCCGAGTCCGAGCTCGACAAGATCAACGACGGCGGCCCGGTCGACCCCGCATACCGGACCGTGATCGAGGCCGTCGCGCTCAGCTCGGCCGCTCCGAGATCGGCTGACGAGCCCTGCCTCGATGACGAGCCGACGCCGGAAGAGATCGCCGAGCTGAGCACGAAAGCGTTCGCGCGAGCCAAGGAGGAACGCAAGCGCCGCGTCGAGCTGCTGTCCTCGCACCGCACCCCGCCGACGCCGGTGAAGCGTTCGGTCACGGCGCTGGTGATGTCGTGGGCGGACCTGGACGGCTGGACCCAGCACTACGACCCGGCCGAGGTCGCCGCCAAGCTGAGCGACTCCGACTGGGCGATGCTCGAGCGGACCGTCGCCGAGTCCACCCGCTTCGTCGACCTCGTCCGCGCCGCGCGTGCGGGCGCGGCGTGAGGAGGCCGACGATGCTCCCGCTCCGGTGGTCCGCCGCCCGGCCGCTACGCCGGGGACGAATGGTCCTCGGTGTCGCCCTGCTGCTCGCCGCGATCGCACTCACCGCCTTCGTGCTCCTCCCGCGCGGCGATGCCCCCGCAACGTCCATCCCGCGCACGGCCCCACCCTTCCCGGGGCCTTCGACGGCCACGTCCGCGTCGCCCCGGCCGACGTCGGACGAGCTGGCCCCCATCCCAGCGACCACCGACGAGGTCGCGTTCGTCACCGACGTCGCGCACGCCCTCTTCGACTGGGACACGACCGGCCCGCACACGCTCGCCGACCACAAAGGTCGCCTGCTCGCCGTCGCCGACCCCACCGGTGTCGACTCCCCCGGCCTGGTCGCGGACCTCGACGGCTATCTGCCCAGCACGCGGGCGTGGGAGTACCTCGCCGACTACGAGACACGGCAGTGGATCCACGTCACGGACGTCGTCGTGCCGGACCAGTGGGCCGACGTCCGGGCCGACGTCGACGCGGCAGCGGGCGACGGCGACGCTACCGGGCTGACGGCGCTGACCGTCACCGGGGTCCGGCATCGCGCGGGCCTGTGGGAGTCGCGCCCGGTCAGTGAGGCGTTCGATGTCGCGTTCACCGCGGTCGTCGTCTGCGAGCCGGCCTTTCCGCGCTGCTACCTGCTGCGTCTGTCGCGTCTCGATGAGCCGCTGCGGTGAGGAGCCGATCATGAAGCGACTGATCCTCGCCGGTGCCGCGGCCGCGGTGGTGGCTGCCCCGATGGCCGCGGTCCCGCTGGTGGCCCTCACGATGGCCCCCGGTGCGACAGCGTCGTGCCTCGCACCCGAACTCGTCGTCGGGACGGTTCCGGACCACCTCGACGTCACCACGGCTGACGGAACACACGTGCGCCTCGGTCGACACCAGCTCGGCCACGCGGCGACGATCGTCACCGTCGGCGTCCAGATCGACGGCGTCGGGCGGGACGGGGTGCTGGTCGCGCTGATGGCGGCGCTGACCGAGTCGCGGCTGCTCATGTACGCGAACACGACCGCCTACCCCGAGTCGGCGTCGTTCCCGCACGACGCGGACGGCGCCGATCACGACTCCCTCGGGATCTTCCAGATGCGTCCCGCGGCCGGGTGGGGCACCGTCGCCGACCTGATGGACCCGGCCTATCAGGCCCGGGCGTTCTTCGGCGGACCGTCCGGCCCCAACACCGGCAGCCCGCGCGGTCTGCTCGACGTCCCCGGCTGGGCGTCGCTGCCGAAGGCCGCCGCGGCGCAGGCGGTGGAGGTCTCCGCCTACCCCGACCGGTACGCCGCCTGGGAACCGGCCGCCCGGCAGATTCTCGCCGAGCTCACCTCCGAACCGAGCTCGCCGGGGACGGCTTCCCCCGCCCCCGGCGACAGCCGGGCCGCCGTCCTGCCTGTCGTCACGGCGACGGTGTTTCCGCTGCCGGCCGGGACGTGGACCCGCACCAGCGGGTATGGGATGCGCCTGAACCCGGTGCTCGGGATCCGGCGGCTGCACGCCGGCGTCGACCTCGCCGCGCCCGCGGGCACCCCGGTGCTCGCGACGGCGACCGGGCGGGTCACGTATGCCGGGACCAGTAGCGGCCTCGGCAACCACATCATCGTCGAGCACCACGTCGACGGGCAGGAGATGGCCTCGGTCTACGGGCACCTGCGCGACGGCGGCATCCACGTGCGCGCCGGGGACGTCGTGGCCGCCGGGCAGCGCATCGGCGACGTCGGGTCGACGGGAAACTCCACCGGTCCGCACCTGCACTTCGAGATCCGGCCCGGCGGGGCGACCGGTGCCGCCGTCGACCCCGACGCATGGCTCGCCGCCACCGACGAGACACAGGACGCCGAGCGGGCAGCCGGTGCCATCGGCCCGTGTCAGGTGACGCCATGACGGCTGTCGCCGAGACCCTCACGGGCGCCGTCGCGCCCGACTTCGGTGCCGTGACCGCCTCGGGCGAGCTGACCCGGATCATCGGCGCTCTGCTCACCATCACCCTCGTCGTCGCCGTCGGCGCGCTGGTGGTCTGCGCGGTCACCTGGGCCCTGACCGCGTCCAGCGGGCACTGGCACACCGCGATGCGCGCCCGCACCGGTATGTGGGTCGCGCTTGGCGCCGCCGGCCTGGCCGGTGGCGGGACGGCCTGGGTGAACCACCTCCTCGACATCGGGGCCGGCATCTGACCGCCCCACACATCACGGATGCGGAGACCAGTCATGGACATTAACCACGCCGCCGTCGCGCTGGTCGCGGCGCATGTCGACATCGACCCGAACACCGACGGACTGCCCGGCATCGCGCAGCTGCGCACGATCGTCGGCGCCGTCATGACCGTCGGCCTGATCCTGGCGGTCCTGGCTCTGGTCGTCGCGGCGATCGTGTGGGCAATGGGCGCCAACTCCTCCAACCCGCACCTGGCCGGCCGCGGGAAGACCGGCGTGCTCGTCGCACTCGGCACCGCGATCCTGTGCGGCGGCGCGGTCACGCTCGTGAACTTCTTCTGGGACGTGGGGCAGGCGGTCTGACATGGGCGCGTGCGACCTGCCGGTCCTGAACGCGGTCTGTGCAACAGCCGGCGAAGCCGCCGCAGCAACGGTCATCGCCCCGTTCCGCTGGCTCGCCGACGCCGCCGTCGCCGCCGCGGCCTGGACCGTCGACGTGATGTGGGCGGCGTTCGAGACCACGACGTTCGTCGACATCACCAGCGGCCGGTTCACCGCGATCTACAACATCGTCTTCGGCATCGCGGTCTTCGTGATGCTGACCTTCTTCCTCGTCCAGCTCATCGGCGCCGCAGTCCGCCGCGAACCCGCGGCACTGTCCCGCGCCGTGGTCGGGCTCGGCAAAGGCGTCCTCGGCTCGTTCGTCGCCCTCGGCCTGCTGGCCACGGCCCTCGAGATCACCGACCGGTTGTGCCTGGGCCTCGTCGCCGCCGCGGGCACCACCGTCGAGGAAATGGGCGGACGGATCTCCGCGCTCACGGCGGGCCTCGCGCTGTCCAGCGCCGGTGGTCCGGTCATGCCGATCCTGGTGGTCATCGCCCTGGCGGGACTCACGGTCGCGGCGTCGTTCATCGTGTGGATCTCGCTCCTCGTGCGCAAGTCCCTGCTGCTGGTCGCAGTCGTGCTCGCGCCGATCGCGTTCGCCGGCGCCACCTGGGACGCCGCACGCGGCTGGGCCGCGAGATGGGGCGCCTTCGTCCTCGCGCTGATCGCGTCCAAGCTCGTGGTCGTCGTGATCTTCCTGCTCGCCACCGCCCAGGTCGCCGCGCCCATCTCCGCCGACCTGCAGTCGTTCGCCGATCCGATGGCCGGCGTCGTGCTGATGATGGTCGCCGGGTTCGCGCCCTACCTGACCTACAAGTTCATCGGCTTCATGGGCCTCGACGCCCACCACGCCACGTCGGCCGAACAGGAGACCAAGCACGCCCTCGACCGCCCCCTACCGACACCGCACCGCGCCGCATCCAGGCGTTCGCCGTCCAAGGTGCTCGACGACGAGCAGCCCGCACCGAGCGTCCGCGGCACCAGCACGTCCAGCACGCCCGGGAGCCCGGTACTGACGAGCCCACCAGCTTCGACGCCGCGAGGGGCGGGTCCCGCGCCCGCTGCTGGCGCGTCCAGCACGTCGGCGGGGACCGGGGGCAGTGCCGCGAGCGGATCAGGCGGGGTCGGCGGCGGCAGCGCCGCGGCGGGTGCCGGTGCTGCAGCGGGCGGCGTCGCCGCCGGTGCAGCCGTCATCGCAGCGGCGGCCACGGCGGGCCCGAAAGCCGGGCAGGACGTGGCCGAGCACGCAGCCCAGCACGACGAGCACGCGCGTGGAGAAGGCTCATGACCGCCCCACGCGATGACAGCGACGTCGCGCCGGTGAAGTTCTCCCGCCTGGCCAAGCGCGGGGTGCTGCTCGGCCTGTCCGCCCCACAGCTCGCCGTCGCCGCCGTCGCGGCAGCAGCGTTCGTCACCACTCTCTACCTCGGAGGCGACTCCGTGCTCGTCACAGTCCCCGTCGTCGCGACGTGCGCGGCGCTGGTGTGGGTGAAAGTCGTCGGCCGACCCCTGGTCGAGTGGCTCCCGCTCGTCGGCCGCTGGCAGGCCCGCGCCGCGACGGGGCAGCTCGAGTTCCGCGTCCGCATCGGCAAGCCCCGCCCGGCAGGGACGCTCGCCCTGCCCGGGGACGCCGCCCGGCTACGGCAATGGGTCGACACGGACACCGGCGCCGTCTACGTCCACGACCCCAACGCCGCGACCCTCACCGCCGTCCTCGAAGTGACCCACCCGGCGTTCATCCTGCTGGACCCCGCCGACCAGAGCCACCGCATCACCGGCTGGTCCCGCGTGCTGGCAACAGGATGCCGGTCCGGGCGCATCGCGTGCCTCCAGGTCCTCGAACGCACCCTGCCCGACTCCGGCAAGGGCCTCGGCGACTGGTGGACCAGCCACGGCCGCGACGACGGCTCCTTCTCCTCGACCACCTACGCTGACCTGATCCGCCGCGCCGGGCCCACCGGCGAACGGCACGCGACCACGATCTCCATCGCCCTCGACCTGTCGGCCGCAGGCCGGGCGATCCGCGCCGCGGGCGGCGGGATGTCGGGGACCGTCGCCGTCCTGCGCCAGGAGCTCGACACCATCACGGCCGCGCTACGCGCCGCGGACCTCTCGCCGTCCACCCCCCTCGAACCCGGCGACCTCGCCCTGGCCCTGCGCTCCGCGTACGACCCCACCAGGGCCGCCGCCCTCGAACGCCACGGCGCACTCGGCCGCGACCTGGCCACCGCCGGCCCAGTGTCCGTCACCGAATCCTGGGGCCACCTGCGCTCCGACTCCGCCCACCACGCCGTCCTATGGATCTCCGAATGGCCACGGTCCTTGGTCTACCCCGACTTCCTCCACCCCGTGCTCCTCGCCTCAGGGGTGCGGCGCACGTTCTCCATGCTGTTCACGCCCGTGCGCGCCGACGTCGCCGCCCGGGACATCCGCAAGAAGAAGACCGAGCACATCTCCGACGCCGCCCAGCGAGCCCGCATCGGCCAGATCGAGGACGCCGCCCAGAGCGCCGAGTACGCCGACGTCCTCCAACAGGAAGCCGACCTCACCGCCGGCCACGGCATCCTGCGCGCCGTCGCACTGATCTCAGTCAGCGCCCCCACACCCGAGGAGCTCGAGCAGGCCGTCGCCGCCATCGAGCAGGCCGCGGTCCAGGCATCCTGCGAGACCAGGCGGCTGTGGGGCCAGCAGGCCCAGGCGTTCATCGCCGCGGCGCTTCCGCTGTGTCGCCCGGTGTAGCAAGGTCGGCGGCGCCTGGGATCGATGTACTTCCCCATTCCTCGCGGGAACGCGATGCGGCGGAGGCGGTCGGGACAACGTCCGGCGCCGAAGATGCCGCACACCTCCCGGGTACGATCGCGCCGCTCGTCCACTGTCACACCGTGTCGACACCTCCATCGTGGTGTCAGCTCGTACGGTGCGAGAGTGGCAAGCCACGATGCACGCGGTCCGACGTCGTCGCGACGTCCCGACGACAGTTCCAGCGTGCGTGCATCGACGCTCCGGCTCGTGCGGGAGTCGGCGATGCCGACCGTGGTCATGGTCCTCGCGCTCGCTGCGGTGGCGATTGCCTTCGTCGAAGACCGCTGGTTGTCACTCGCCCTGCTCGGGGCCGCGCCGGCAGCAGCCGCGGCCGCAGTAATCGACGCTCGATACAAGCGGATCCCGACGCCGCTCGTGAGGGCCACGGCGGCGGTCGGGGTGGTGGTGTTCACCGTCGCCGCCGTCGCCACGGGCGAGGTGTCATCGGTGGGACGCTCGCTGTTGGCGAGCGTGGTCGTCGGCGCGGGCTACCTGCTGCTGTGGCGATTCGCCGGCCTGGGACTGGGCGACGTCCGGCTCGCGGCGGCTCTCGGGCTCTTCGCTGGCTGGTCTGGCTGGCCGGCGGTGCTCGCGTTCGTTGTGCTCGCGCATGTCGCCGTTCTCCCGCTGGCGCTATGGCAACTCGCCCGCCGCCTACGTGGTGACCTGCCGTTCGCGCCTAGCCTCGTCGTCGGCCTGTACACCGCCATCGCACTCGTGGGGTGAAGCCCGCACCTGCGTGTTGATGCGACCGCGAGGGAGGCTCGCCATGCCGGAATTCGCACGCCCCGTGACGTCGGCAGATGACGCCGCCGAGCACCTGCGGGCCCTCGCGCACGCGACACAGCGGTTCGGCGACCCCGGCGACACGTACTGGGTGACCGGCAGCGTCCTCGCGATCACCCGCCGCCTGCAAGCGGTCCTGGTCAACGTCGCCTCCGCCCACACGGCCCACCGCGATCACGCCCGCACCGACGACGGCAACCAGCTCGAGGGGCGCAAGCACGCCGCCGACGCCGCGTTGACCCTTCGCAGGGCCTCCCTCCTGCTGGAACAGGCCGAGGGCCTGATCGACAAGGCGCAGTCCCACTCCGGTCGGATCGCCTGGCACCGCACCGCTCCCCCCGTGCAAGATGCCGTCCAGGCGGAACCGCATCGCCCGGGCGGGCGGGTCATCGGCCTTGGCCCCCAGCGCAGCCACCAGCCGAAGCCGGGCCGGACCCTCTGATACGCCGCATCATGCTCGGCGAGAAGCCCGGACACGCCTCCGCTGAGGTCGTCGACAACCACACGCGGCTCGCCCATGTGCCAGGGCCGCGGGAGATTCCGCGGATACTTCGCGCTACGACGTCCGCATGGATCGTCCGGTACCCCTGCGAGACGCGACCGAAAGCCGCCCTCCGAGATTCGGTCATCCGGTGCAGGCCGGTCCGCTGTCGCACCAGCGCCACTCTGCAGGGCGGGGCACGGTGACCCGGGAGCGGCTGCACACCGCCGTCCTGATCGCCCCCGCCGGCGAACGCCGCCGCCTGCGCAAGGCACGCCGCTTGGCCGCAGCCCGGATCGCCGCCGACGACCGAGCCGCACGCGTCGCGGCCGCCCGAGCGCGCCGCGCGGCAGAACTCGCCGAACGTCGCGCCACCGTGCTCCTGCCCAAGGCCGGCGAGGCCGGACCTGCCGCGCTGCGAACCCCGGGGAAGCTGCGCCTGCCCCAGCATCAGGACACCTCCGCCACCTGGGGCGGTGCCTACCCGTTCCTCGCCGAGGGAGGCCTCGGAGCCGAAGGAGTCTTCGTCGGGCAGGACCTGTACTCCTGGTCTGCGTTCGTCTACGACCCGTGGGTGCTCTACGCCCGCGGACTCATCACCGCCCCCAACGTCGTCGTGGCCGGCATCGTCGGGTCCGGCAAGTCATCACTCGCCAAGTCGCTATGCACCAGGTCCATCCCGTTCGGACGGCGCGTCTACGTACCGTGCGACCCAAAGGGCGAGTGGACGCCGGTCGCCCACGCCGTCGGCGGGCAGGCCGTCGCCCTCGGCCACGGGCAGCGCACCCGGCTCAACCCCCTCGACGAAGGCCATCGCCGCGCCGACATCGACGATGCCACCTGGGCCGCGCAGCTCGCCGCCCGTCGCCGCGACCTGCTGGGCGCGCTCGCCGAGACCGTCCTGGACCGGCGTCTGTCCCCGTTGGAGCACACCGCGATCGACATCGCGTTGGCGGATGTCGTCCGCAGCACTGACGTGCCCGTGTTGCCGATGGTCGTCGACCGGCTCCTCACGCCAGACCGGCGCGACGACGTCGACGGGCGCCTCGCTGATGACGGCCGCCTGCCCGGGCATGCACTCCGCCGCCTGGTGGCGGGCGACCTGGCCGGGATGTTCGACGGTCCCTCGACGATCACCTTCGACCCGAGCCTGCCGATGGTCACCCTCGACCTATCGGCGGTCGCGGAGAACGACACCGCGATCTCGCTCCTGATGACCTGCGCCTCGGCCTGGATGGAGTCCGCGCTGCTCGACCCGGCGGGCGGGCAACGGTGGGTCGTCTACGACGAGGCGTGGCGCCTCATGTCCCACCCGGCACTACTACGACGCATGGACGCCCAATGGCGCCTGTCCCGCTGGTTCGGCATCGCCAACATGCTCATCTTCCACAAACTGTCCGACCTGGAGAACGTCGGCGACTCCGGCTCGGCGATGCGGGCACTGGCCGCCTCGCTGCTCGCGAACGCTGAGACCCGGGTCATCTACCGGCAAGAGTCCGACCAACTCGGATCCACCTCTGCCGCCCTCGGCCTCACCCGCACCGAACGCGGCCTCCTACCCACGCTCGACACCGGGCAAGGGCTCTGGCGTATCCGCGAACGCTCCTTCGTCATCCAGCACCAACTCCACCCCGCCGAAGCTGAACTCTTCGACACCTCGGCCAAGCTGACGGGCAGGTTCAGAGATCAGTGTCGTCCAAGCTGACCACTCTAATTCGCCACGGCGACGGTAGCAATCCATCAGGCATAAAGTCGTCGTGGGCGTCAATGACGAGGCCACCTGGGCGGACAGTCCGAGCTTCGCTAAAATTCACGATCGCACCGTCAAAGTCGGCGCCCATAAGATCAACGAGTCCACCAGCAAAGAGGGCCCGCCGAAACGCGATCTGCCCACTCTTGAATCTCGATGCAAACGCGACGCGCCCGCCGCGAAACTCCGATTCATAGAAATTCACGCGCGCACCATCAAAAATGGCACGATTGAAAGACGCGTAGCCACCCAAGAAGCGCGTCCGCTGAAACTCGACCCTGCCACCACCAAACCATGCTCTCGTGAAGGTTATTTCGCCTCCTGCATACGTGGCGCCACGGAAAGAAAATGTGCCGCGTACGAACCTGGCCTCGTCGAACCGGAGGACCGTGTGCGAACCAACATCGATCAACGACATACTCCCACCGTCAAACAGAGCCCCCGTGAAGTCGAACCGGTGGCCCTGCCAGCTGACCAGCGCGTCAGGCCGCAGGTGGTCCCGGATGACTCGAATGATCGTGAGGCGCACCTGACGGTCGTGATGGGCGTACTCGCGAACCACCGTCGTTGTAAGAGTCGACTGAATCGAAGACTCGGTCACTTGAGTAATCGATCCTTCGCTGGCCTCGTCCTCCTCGAACGACATATATGGCAAGCGAAGATATCCGCAGAGCACGTCGATGCACTGCTGTCGTCGCACTCGGCCATGCTCGCCTGGCAGAGGGTATGTGTCTGCCAGCGATGACATTGCATAGACACCCGAAAGGCGAACCGTAGGCTGTGGATGGCCGAGTTGTTCAGCAGCCCGTTGAAAGCGCTCGGCGAACGTTACCGCCTCCGAGTCCGCAGACTGCCGCTCCCTTAACCCTTGGTTCCGGTACGCAACAACCAGAGCAACGGCACCGCCTAGTCCGGCGATGGCGTAGAAGGCCAGCCGAACCACTTCAGGCGTGAGGGCCCTCGGCGAGAACACCCGGGAAGGCACCCAAGAACCAGTTAGTGCTGAACCGAGGACGTACGTGAAGAGTGCGGCGCCGAACAGAAGCGCTAGAAGTACGAGCATCACATTCGCCGCCAGAGACAGCTTCCCGTGCTGCTCTGCGGGTGGTTCGACCTGATTCCGACGCCGCATACCCGTTCTCGCCATGTCGGCTAGATTGCCAGCCCTTCGTTACAGTCCGCGCCCTCTGACCTGGATCTCACCCGGTCCCGGGTCGAGGCACACGCTGCCACTGGTTGACGCGTAGGAGGATGCACGACGGTGCTGAGAGACAACGGCGGCGTGGAATCGGCCAGAGCGCGCGAGGCGAGCATCGACGGGGCTCACGAACGTCTCACATGAAGCTGTCGACGCGCACGCAGGCGGTCGTTCGGCATCGCTCCGCCCCGAGCAGCCGCCGCCCGGATCGGGCCCCGGGGGAGGCGTTGGGAGTTGTCACGGGCGACCAGCGTTGATGAGCCGGCACTCCGTGCCGATCCGCTGGAGCCCGTCACGCAGGTCGTCGCGGATGCGCTCGAACTTGGCGGGGTCACCTTCCTGCTGCTCCCAGGCTGACAACTCGGCGAGGAAGTCCGACATGGCCAGGTAGGCGGGGCGGTAGGTCTCATCAGCGGCGGCGGCCTGGGCGAGAAGGTCAACGTGCGGCTCGAACTCGGCGTAGATGTCCCGGACGACGTTGCCCACATCCTCAGTCGTGTCGTCGGGCCCCGCCGGGCTTGGCGCTGACGGCTCCATGCCCTCACAACCTCGTCGGGCGAGTTCCTCCGCCGATGTGCCGGATGAGCACGCCGCAAGTGTTAGCCCGAGCCCGCACACGAGGGCGAGCGCTCCCTTTCGAGTCCTCACGTTTCCAGTGAACTGTGCTCGCTTACGTCCCGGAAGGATGAACTCACAGGCTTCCGCTTCGCAAGGGTATGAAGGTGCGGCCAAGCCCCTGGAGGTCACCCCAGCCGGAGTTGCCAAGAGGTGTCACCGATGATCCATGCGGGGTTACCCGTCCAACGGGACGCGGCGCTCGAGCGGTATCGCCCGCGCACCTATCGGGCGTTCCAAGCTGGAGGTAGGAGATGGTTCGCAGTCATGTCGTTCGCGAGGCTGCTGCGTCGCCGCGTGACGAAAGGATCGATAGGGCCCACGAGCGTCTCGCGGTCGCTGTGGAGGCGATGACCTCCGGTGACGCGTTCCGGCGGGCCGTGGAGTTCGCGGCGAGGTTTCGGACGCGTTCGTTCAACAACTCCGTCCTAATCCTCGTTCAACATGCCGAGGCGTACGAGGCCGGTCGGGTGCCCGCTCCGGAGCCGACATTTGTCGCCGGGTATCGGCAATGGCAGCGGCTGGGGCGCCAGGTGATGCGGGGGCAGGCGGGGTACGTGATCCTCGCTCCGGTGACGGCGCGCTACGCGACCGCCTACCCCGACAGTGGACCGTGGCGGCTACTGGCCCGCGGCGAACAGCCCGAACCGTGCGAGATCGTGCGCTCCCGGCTCAAGGGCACCAGGCCCACGCACGTGTGGGACGTGAGCCAGACCGACGGTGACCCGATCCCAGAACCGCCCTTGCCGCAGCTACTCGACGGCGCTGCACCGGAGGGCTTGTGGGACGGGCTGGCCGCGCAGGTCAGTGGTGACGGGTTCGCGCTGCACTCGACCCCGGCCCCGGCGGGAATCGGCGGAGCGAACGGCCAGACCGACTTCCAGGCCAAGACTGTGTTCATCCGCGACGACATGGACGACGCGGCGCGGGTCAAGACCCTCGCGCACGAGCTCGGGCACGTGCGCCTCCACGCTCCGGACGCAGCCGATGCCCAGGCGCATCGCGGCGTGATCGAGGTCGAGGCCGAGACCGTCGCGCTGATGATCGGCGCCGCGCACGGCATGGACACCTCCGCGTTCTCGGTGCCGTACGTGACGAGCTGGGCCAGCACCGTCCGCGACAAGACGCCGTTCGATGTCGTGACCGCGACCGCCGAACGGGCACGCAAGGCCGCCGTGACGATCCTCGACCGGCTCGACACCCACCAGATCGGCGACGGCGAGCCACCCGGACTGGCCGCAGCCCGCGAACAGGCCGTTCGCACGCGCGAGGCTCCTGCTCCCGCACGACCCCGGGCCGCATCCCGGTCGACGGCGGTGACACGATGAAGCGCGACGACCCGCAGACCGACCTGCCGAGGTTGCACATCACCTACAGGCCGGACTGGACCGCCGAGGCGACGGTGGACGGCAAGCCCTACGACCTGCCCGAGCCGCCGGCCGCGATCAACCTCCGCGACCCGCGCGACGTCGGACGGCTCGTCGCGCTCGACCTCGACCAGGCCGTGCACGTCGTCGCGGTCAACCCCGAGGGCGGCATCTACACGGAGATCTGCGAGCCCGAGCCATTCCCTCCCACCGTGTCAGGGCCGATCTCACCATCGGCATCTGTCCCAGAGTCGACGTCGCACGCTGAGTTCCCGCTCGGCATCGTCGGTAGGGGCTTCTTGCCCGGCGAGCAGGTGTGCGTGGCCGTCGTCGTGGCGGCACGCGACGCCGACGACGATGGCCGGGCGGCGTTGCCCCTGCCCGCTCCCCTCCTGGAGCGGCTGCCGTCCGCGGTCGTGCTGCTCGGCCGCACCTCCGGCACGGTGGTCGTCCACGAGCCCGCCGTCGATGCCCTCGCGGCAGGTGTCGCTTGAACGGCCCGGCATCCTCCCAGAGCGGGGACGACCTGACCACACTCGGGCTCATCCTGCTGATCGGCACTGTCGTCCTCGCCGCCATGCTGCGGGTGGCCGGTGACGTCGCCGCCCTGGCCTCCGGCGTCGAGCCGCCGACCGCGAGCCTGGCCGCCGGGGTGCGGGTACTGCTCACGCCCGCCGACCCGGGCGCCCTGCTCGGCACGCCCGACCTGAATCCGGTCCTGTACTGGGTCGCGGTCGCGGCGTTGCTCGCCGCGGCCAGCGCGGCGGCATTCGGCGTCGGGCGCCTGCTGCGACGCGACCCGACCAGGGCGACCCGGGACCCGCACCGGCTCCCGGGAACCGCAACCGGCCGCGACGTCGCCAAGGTCGCCTCGACCAGGGCACTGCTCGGACGGTCGGGCGCGCTGCGGCCATCGCTGACCAAGCCCACGCCCGCCGACGTCGGCTACCTGCTCGGGACCTCCAGGGGAAAGACCGTGTGGGCGTCGGTCGAGGACTCCATCCTCGTGCTCGGCCCGCCCCGCTCGGGCAAGGGCCTGCACGTGGTCATCAACGCCATCCTCGACGCCCCCGGGCCGGTCATCACGACCTCGACCCGACCGGACAACCTCACCGCTACCTTGCGGGCGCGGCAGCGACGCGGCCCCGTCGCCGTCTTCGACCCGCAGCACCTGGCCGAAGGCTTGCCCTCCGGACTTCGATGGTCCCCGGTACGCGGGTGCGAGAACCCCTTGATCGCGATGATCCGCGCCACCGGGTTCAGCTCCGCCACCGGGCTTTCCACCGGTGGAGTGGAGTCCGGCGGGTTCTGGGAGGGCAAGACCCGCACCGCCCTGCAGGCGTTGTTGCATGCTGCGGCACTCGGGCACTGCTCTCCCAGAGACCTGTTCGCCTGGTCTCTGTCGCCGTCCGCGGCCGCCGACGCCGTCGCGATCCTGTCGTCCCACCCGAACGCCGCCCCCGGCTGGGCCGAGTCCCTGGAGTCCACCATCAGCTCTGACCCCCGCACCCGGGACTCGATCTGGATGGGCGTCTCACTCGCCCTGACCTGCCTCGCCGACCCGCGGGTCATGGACGCCGTGACCCCGCGCGACGGTGAGTCGTTCGACCCGGCAGAGTTTCTACGCTCCGACGGCACGCTCTACCTGCTGTCCACCGGGGCGGGCGCGTCGGCCTCCTGGTCGTTGGTCGCGGCGTTCATCGAAGACCTCGTCGAGACCGCCCGGACCCTGGCCGCCGCGTCCCCCGGCGCGCGCCTCGACCCGCCGCTCCTGCTCGCGCTCGACGAGATCGGCAACCTCTCCCCACTGCCGTCCCTGCCGGTGCTCATGGCCGAGGGCGGCGGCACCGGCATCACCACCATGCCCGTGCTGCAGTCACTCTCCCAGGCGCGCGCCAAGTGGGGCGACCACAACGCCGGCGCAATCTGGGACGCCTCGATCGTCAAGGTCGTCCTGGGTGGGGCGTCCGTCGCCAAGGACCTCCAAGACGTCTCCGCCCTCATCGGCGAGCGAGACGACACCACCGACACCGTCTCCCGCGGGGACCACGGATCGCGCTCCGTCCAACGTTCCGTGCGCCGCGTGCCCGTGATGCCGCCCGAAACGATCCGCATGTTGCCGTTCGGCGCCGCGCTCGTGCTCCTGCGGTCCGCTCCCCCACTCGTCACCGACCTGCGCGCCTGGACCAAGCGACCTGACTCCGCCGAACTCAGCGCCGAGCGCGCCGTCGTCGAACGATCTCTGCGCCGAGCGTGATCGGCCTGTACCGATTGCGCTGGCACCGGGCGCACACCTGTCCATTGAAGCGGGCGCCGACATCGACGGCGCTGCTCGATGTGCGGAGGTCGCCATGAGCATTCCGGTGCAACAGTCCCTGGCGGGGTTCGTCGCCTCAGACCCGGACGTCTCGTTCACCGACGCCGGAACAACCCGGGTCCACTACCGAGTCGGCGTAGAGCATTGGCGACGCGAGCAGGACGGCACGTTCACCAGGCTCGACAACTCGTTCCACGACCTGCTGGTCTTCGGCAAGACGGCCGAGCGGGCCGCTGACCAGTTCCGCAAGGGCGACCAGTTCGTCGCCCATGGCTACGTCGATGTCCGGTACGCCGAACCGCCGGCCCAGCCCGCTGAACGTGAGCAGTTCATCGCCCGCAGGATCGGGCACGACCTCGCCCGCACCACTTACGACGTGCAGCGGCCCTCCACCAGCCCGCAGCACGAGGCTCAACCCACGGCGCCGTTCCCCGTTGGCAACGCTGAGCCGACACCCGTCGAGGCCGGACGCCACGTCCCGCCACCTCCTCCCCCGCCCACGGCCCCGGTCGCCGGCCGGCCCGCTGTATCGCGTACGGCGACGACGTCGGACCACGGCCTCAGGCTGTGACCGTGGACGGCGAGGTTCCCTGGGAGTTGCGCTCCGAGGACGGTGGACGGCGGGAGGCTCTGGTCACCGACGAGCTGCTCGCGGCCTCCGAGGCCGAACTCACGGCAGACATGAATGACGCCGTGGAGGAATCGGGCGAGGTCGAGCCCGTCGACTGGCAGACCCTGACACCGGCCGAGGCCAAGGCACAGTGGCGCGCACTGGACAGGTTCGTGGGCTGGCTGCGTACGACCTACGGGCTGCCGCCGACCATCGTCCCACCGCTGTGGCACCGCCACCCCGAGCTGGTGTGGGAGCTGTCCGCACTGCACACGCACTGGCTCGCTTGCTTCGAGCCGGGCGGCTCGGGCTCCGGGCCGATCGCCTGGCACGCCGACTTCGCTGACGCCCGCGAGCGCCTACGCGAGTGGGTGTCCACCTGCGGCACCCGCCTGGACCGGGATCGGCCCACCCGCACCACTTCCTGGCCTGGCGAGCCGGCGGCGGAGGCCGTCGAGGAGCGGCCCATCACCGACCGGCGCGCGGACTTCGCCGCGTTCGTCGCCGCTGATGTGGCCGCCCGTCGCGCCGCCCAGGCACGAGCGGCGCGCAGGGCACAAGACGCGAAGGCGCAGCGCTGGAACGGAGGATGGTGATGTCCACCGAACCGCACGACGACGGCCGCGACCTGCGCGACCTGCGTCGTCAGGCGGACGAGATCGCGCTCGACGACCACGTCGCCACCTCCGCACGTCCCGCGTATCGAATCATCGCGACCCATCTGTGGGCCATGCTCCGCGGCCTGAAGTTCGACCAGGGGCGGGTGCTAGCCGTCGGGGAAGACGCCGCGACCTTGCTCGGCCTGCCGCACACCGACGGGCACTCGTTCACCTCTCTGGTCGCGGACATCACCCCCGACCACGCTCCCGGGGCCGAGACACCGGCCCACGAGACCGTCCCCCGAATCGGGGACCGGTACGACGTCGTCATCGCGTCCCTGCCGTACAACGACGTGCGCCTCCAGGACCCCGCCCACGTCGTCCTACGCCGCGCCGGCCAGGCGAAGCTCGCCGCCACCCTGCAGCACCTGACGAGCCCCGGCGGGTTCACGGTGCTGCTCGCCTCGCACGACCTGATGGACAACCCCTACCCCAGGACTCGCACACAACTACACCTCGGCGGGGACCTGCTCGGGGCCGTCCGCCTGCCGGCCGGTACCCATCGCCAGCTCCCCGGGCTGGACCTGACCACCGATCTCCTCGTCCTACGACGCCGCCCCGAGCACGCCGACACGAGGTCGGAGCAGTTCGACCGCACCATCAGCATCCGCGTCGACGGGAGGGACCTGGAGGTCAACACCTACTTCGACAACCACGTCGACCAGGTCCTCGGGACCATCGGCTCCGATCCCCTCGCCTGGGGGCCCGCCGCCGTGACCGTCACCTCCACCTCCGACCGCCTCGACCACGACCTGGCCGACGCCTTCGCCAACATCACCACCCGCGGCCGGCGCTCAGGCATGACGTACCACTTTGCGGACGTCTCCGAGCCAATGCGAGTGACGGAACCGACCGCCAACCTCGTCCGAAGCGGTGACCGACAGCCGGACTCGTCGACTCCGCGGCTGCGCCCTCGCCGCGCCCACGGGTCCTCCGGCCTCGAGCGATGACCGAACCGACAAGGGGCCGGCACCCAGCAGCGCGGGAATCCGGCCCCTCCGCGTGTTCACGCTGCGGGGGCGTCGCCACGTCCGGACGTATCGGACTTCTTCGGCCCCGCCGTCCGCTTCCCTCTCGGCGCAGTCGGGTCCATCGGCTCGGCTCCAGGCCGCAGAGATCTCTGCAACACCACCGCGGTCGTCGAGTCCACGTACTGGTTGGGCTCGATGTAGTGCACACGCGTGATCTCGGTCGAGGTATGTCCGAGCAGCTCGGCCGCGAGGTCGATGCCGACCGCGCGTTCGACCGTCGTCGCGACCGTGCGGCGGAACGCGTGCGGCGTGACCCCCTCGGCCTCGGTTCCCTGAAGTACACGGCGCAGCGTCCGACGGAAGTTGTTGGTCGAGATCGGAGTGCCGGTCCGTGTGAAGAACACCAGGTGATCCGGCGCCACATCCCCGATCCTTGCGAGACGAGCGGCGAGCGCGGTGGCCGCGAACTTCGGGATGAACACGGTCCGGGTGGAGCGAGCCGTCTTGGGGTGGTCCTGGCGGAACGTGCGCCCCTTGTCGATCGAGATGACCGTCCCTGCAATAGTCACGCTCGGGTGCTCGGACACCAGGTCGACGTCCTGACGCCGCAGGGCCAGAACTTCGCCGATCCGGGCCGAGGTGCCGAGCATCGTCTCGATGACGGCCAACACCTGGCCGTCGGGCCTGGGGCCCGAGGTGTAGCCGGCGCCGGCCTGCCAGGCCGCGACGAGAGCCCGGATCTGCTCCACCGTTTCCAGCGACAGCGCCTTTGTCTCGTTCACCGGCTTCTCCAGCGTGGCGACGTCACGAACCGGGTTGCGGTCCACCACCTCCCACCGCACCGCGAGCTTGAAGCAGAGATTGAGGACGACCTTCGCCTTCTGTGCCCGGTTGTAGCTGCGCTTGTTGAGGTCCTGAAGCATCCGGTCGACCCGGCGCACCGTGATCTCTCGCAGCGTGAAGTTCTCGAGCGCCGGCAGGACGAGCGTGCGCAGGTCGCGTTCGTAGCGGTACCGGGTGGAGACGGCGAGCTTGTTCGTCTCGTCCAGATGCTCAAGCCATGCCTCGGCGAGGACGGTGAACAACGAGTCGGCGGTCAGGTCACCGCTGCCGGAAGCGAGCTGTTTACGCGCGAGCTTCGCATTGAGGTTGCGTTTCGCCTCGCTCCGCGACTGACCTGTCGCCCGGACCTTACGGTTACGGCCGTCGAAATCGCGGAAGATCGTGACCGCCGTGATCCGGCCGGTGTCGGATTCTTCGTAGTGGATGTCGCCGTGCGTGCCGATCGGGATTCGAGGTCGAGCCACGGCCTATCACCGCAACCCTGTCGTCGTCGACGTGCCCGCCGACATTTCGCGACACTGGGACAGCCACGACCTGACGTCGGACGCGGCGTAACGCAGGTGGTTGCCGATCTTGTACGCGACCGGGCCCTCGCCCTTGATGCGCCAGTCCTTGATCGTCTTGACCGGCACCCCGATGAGATCCGAGAGGTCGCCGATGCTCATGAGCGGCTCGAGCCCGCCGCGAGGCGTGATGGAAGCGGTCATGCACCTCAGGTGTGCGACCCGCTCCACCCGCGCCAGACCGACTCGGACCCGCTGCCGTGGCCGGCACCGCGAACCACCGTCTCCGGGCACGCCGGCGAGGGGTTTCTGGACTGTTTCTGGACTGTTGGCCATGTCTGGCGACCTCTCACTCTGGGTCACCAGCACTCTCCGGAAACGAAACTGGTCTCTGACCTGCTCATTCGCAGGTCAGAGACCAAGTCACGACGTCGGGCTGACAGGATTTGAACCTGCGACCCCCTGACCCCCAGTCAGGTGCGCTACCAAGCTGCGCCACAGCCCGTCGGCCCAGCACGGTGACACTGCGTGTCACCCCGGAGGGCCGACCGAAATACTACCCCAGGTCGGAGGCTGCTCCTGCATCGACGCGAGCACCGGCGAGACGGGCGTCGCGGACCTCGCCGAGCACGCGGGCGGTGGCGAGCGCGGCGGCCGCGGCCTCGTACCCCTTGTCCTCGTGGGAGCCATCCAGCCCGGCGCGGTCGAGGGCCTGCTGCTCGTCGTCGCACGTCAGGAGGCCGAAGCCCACGGGCACGGTGTGGTCGAGGGCCACGCGGTTGAGGCCGTCGGTCGCGGCGGCGCACACGTAGTCGAAGTGCGGGGTGCCGCCGCGGATGACGACGCCCAGCGCGACGACGGCGTCGTACCCGGCCGCCGCGAGCGCCTGCGCGGCGACGGGCAGCTCGAACGACCCGGGCACGCGCACGACGCGGGGGTCGGCGACGCCGTGGTCGGCGCAGGCCCGCAGGGCGCCGTCGAGCAGGCCGTCCATCACGGTGGTGTGCCAGCTCGCGGCGACGACGGCCACGCGCAGGTCGGAGCAGTCGACGGGCGCGACGGCGGGGGCGCCGGCGCCGCTCATCGGGTGGCCCCGGCGGCGAGCGGGACGGTGGTCGGGGTGCGGTGCATCGGGGTTCCTCCGGTGGCGGGCGTGATGTCGGGACGGGGCTCGGTCAGGTGGGGCAGGTCGTGGCCCATGCGGTCGCGCTTGGTGCGCAGGTAGCCGAGGGTGCGGGGATGGGCGGGCAGCGCGAGCGGGACGCGCTCGACGACGTCCGCTCCCCCGGCGACGAGACCGTCCACCTTGGCGGGGTTGTTGGTGAGCAGCCGGACGCGCGGCGCGCCGAGGTCGCGCAGGACGTGCGCCGCGGCGGTGTAGTCGCGGGCGTCGGCGGGCAGCCCCTGGTCGAGGTTGGCGTCCACGGTGTCGCGCCCGGCGTCCTGCAGGGCGTAGGCGGCGAGCTTGGCGGCCAGGCCGATCCCCCGTCCCTCGTGCCCGCGCAGGTAGACGACGACGCCGCGACCGGCGGCGACGACCTGGCGCAGCGACTCGTCGAGCTGGGGCCCGCAGTCGCAGCGCAGGCTGCCGAACGCGTCGCCGGTGAGGCACTCGGAGTGCACCCGGACGAGCACGGGTGCGGCGGCGGGGTCGGCGAGGGCGTCGAGCGGCCCGGCCACGAGGGCCACGTGCTCGTCGCCGGTCCGCGTGTCCCGGTAGGCGACGGCGGTGAGCTCGCCGTGCCGGGTGGGCAGGGTGGTGACCGCGACCCGCTCGACGAGCACCTCGGTGGCCCGCCGGTAGGCGACGAGGTCGGCCACGCTGATGAGCGTGAGCCCGTGCTCGGCGGCGAACTCGGTCAGCGCGGGCAGCCGCATCATCGTGCCGTCGTCGTGCACCAGCTCGGCGAGCACGCCGGCCTCCCCGCGCCCGGCGAGGCGCGCGAGGTCGACGGCGGCCTCGGTGTGCCCGCGCCGCTCCAGCACGCCGCCGGGGCGGGCGCGCAGGGGCAGCACGTGGCCGGGCCGGGTGAGGTCGGCGGGCGCGGTCTCCGGGTCGGCGAGCAGGCGCGCGGTGCGGGCCCGGTCGGCGCCGGAGATGCCGGTCGTGACGCCGGCGGCGGCGTCCACGGTCACGGTGTACGCGGTGCGGAAGGCGTCCTGGTTGGCCTCCACCATGAGGGGCAGCCCGAGCCGGTCGAGCGTGTCCCCGGCGACGCCCACGCACACGAGACCGCTGGTGTGCCGCACCAGGAAGCCCATGAGCTCGGGGGTCGCGGCCTCGGCGGCGAGGATGAGGTCGCCCTCGTTCTCGCGATCGGCGTCGTCGGCGACGACGACGGGTCGCCCGGCGGTGACGTCGGCGATCGCCCGCGCGACCCGGTCGACGGCGGCGCTCACAGCGCCGCTCCCGCCGTCGTCAGCCCGTGAGCGAGGTGCTTCTCCACGTACTTGCTCAGGACGTCGACCTCGAGGTTGACCTGCTCCCCGACACCACGGGAACCGAGGGTGGTGCGGGCCCGCGTCTCGGGGATGAGGCTCACGGTGAAGGACGCGTCGCCGGCGGCCACGACGGTGAGGCTCACGCCGTCGACGGCGATCGAGCCCTGCGCCACGACGTACCGGGCCAGGTCGGCCGGCAGCGCTACCTCGACGACCTCCCACTGCGTGCCCGGCGTCCGGGCCAGGACGGTGCCGACACCGTCGACGTGCCCCTGCACGACGTGCCCGCCGAACCGCCCGTCCGCCGCGAGCGCCCGCTCGAGGTTGACGCGGTCGCCCGGGGCGCGGCGCCCGAGGCTCGTGCGGCGCAGGGTCTCCGCCATGAGGTCGGCGGTCCAGGTGGTGCGGCCGTCGTGCGCGCCGGTCCCCGCGACGGTCAGGCAGCAGCCGTCGACGGCGATCGAGTCGCCCAGGCGGACGCCCTCGAGCACCCTCTCGGCCGCGACGGTGAGTCGGGCCCCGTCGGCGTGCTCGCGCACGGCGACGACGGTGCCGAGCTCCTCCACGATGCCGGTGAACATGGCTCAGCGCTCCTTCCGCGGCCGCATGACGAGCCGCACGGTGGGGGTGTCGGTGGGGTCGGCCGGGTCCTGGGGCAGGACGGCCACGTCGAGCAGGTCGAGGCAGGCGGCGTCCGCGATGGTGCCGATCCCGAGGTCGGCGACGGCGGGGGCGCCGACGCCGAGCAGCACGGGCGCGACGTACGCGACGACGTCGTCGACGAGACCGGCGCGCCAGAAGGCGGCGGCGAGGGCGGGGCCGCCCTCGAGCAGCACGTGCCGGTGCTCGCGGTACCAGAGCAGGTCCAGCACCTCGTGCGGGTCGTGGGTGCGCAGGTGCATCACGGGCTCCCCCGCGGCCGCGGCACGGGCCAGCCGGGAGGTGGACGGCAGCTCGCGCAGCCCGACGACGACCCGCTCGGGCTGCGGGCCGGGCACGTGCCGCACGGTGAGGTCGGGGTCGTCGGCCAGCGCGGTGCCGGTGCCGACGACGACGGCGTCCGCGGCCGCGCGCAGGCGGTGCACGTCGTGGCGGGCCGCACGGCCGGAGATCCAGCGGGACGTGCCGTCGGCGGCGGCGGCCCGCCCGTCCAGGGTGCTCGCGACCTTCCAGGTCACGACGGGGCGGCCGAGCTCGAGCGCGCGGGTCCACGTGGCGTTGAGCGCGCGGGCCTCGTCGGCCAGGACACCCCCGACGACGTCGACGCCCGCGGAGCGCAGCCGGGCCGCGCCGCCCGCGGCGGCCGGGTTGGGGTCGTGCGCGCCGTGCACGACGCGGGCGACGCCCGCGTCCAGCAGCGCGTCCACGCAGGGACCGGTGCGGCCGTGGTGGTTGCAGGGCTCGAGGGTGACGACGGCGGTCGCACCGCGTGCGGCGGCGGGCCCCAGGCGCTCGGCGGCGGCGCGCAGGGCCTCGACCTCGGCGTGCGGCGTGCCCGCGCCATGGTGGTAGCCCTCGGCGATCGTCGTGCCGTCGGCGGCCAGGAGCACGCACCCCACGCGGGGGTTGGGCCCGGCGGCGGGGATCTGCGCGGCGAGCTCCAGCGCCCGGCGCATCGCGGCGCGCTCCGCCTCGGTGACGTCACCCGGCTGCGCCTGCTCCATCTGTCCTGCCCCTGTCGTCCGGTCGCGGACCCCGGGGTGCAGGAAGGCGGGGTCGGACGTGCTCGCGCCGGCCGGTCGCGCACCGCCACGACGAGTGGCAGGGGGCCCACAACGGGGCCCGGGGACGGACCGGACGGGGAGCCGTCGCGTGCGCTTCCCATCCGGACTTTGACCGTCGGTCCAGGAGTTCCACCTGGTCAACCGGTCACAGGCTGTGACCGGGTCGCGGACTTTCACCGCCGGCTCGGAATTTCACCGACCCCAGAGCACGCGAGCAATTCGCTCGTCATCGACGACCGTGCCACGCCCCGCGCCGCCCTGGCAAGCCCGGGTGGCGCATCTCACGACCGGCGCTCAGGCGGCGGGCGGCCGCGCCGTCCGCCGCTCGTCGTCCCGCCCGAGGGCGACGCCGAGGGCGACCAGGACCACCAGGTCCACGACGAGCCCGGCGACCGCCGCCCACTGCACGGCGCGGAACGCCAGGAGCTGCGTGACGAGCAGACTGACGAGGACGCCGCGGCGCACCCAGACCGCCCCGGCGCGGTGGTCGCGGGGGCCCACCAGCGTCCCCCGGACGACGCACGCGACGGTCGCGGCGACGGCCCCGAGGATGCCCGCGCCGACCCACGACGGCGCGTCGACCCCGCCGACCAGCACGCGCAGCCCCACCACCGACGAGGCGGTCGCGGTGCCCAGGACGGCGACCGTCACGGCCACGGCCGCCCACCGGTGCTCCATCGCGTCGGCGAACCACGCGGACGCGCGCCGCACGAGGGCGCGCACCGGGTCCGGGACGGCCACGTCGTCCGCCGGCACGGCCTCCACCAGCGCCGCGACCTCGTCGGCGGCCGGCTCCCCGCGGCCGCGCGCCACGAGGCCCCGGGCCTCCTCGCGCTCGGCGTCGGTGAACCCGCCCGCGACCCCGGCGACGGCGCGGTCGGTCGCCACCGCGAGGTACTCCGCGGGGTGATGGGCGCGCCGCCCGTGCAGCGCCTCGACGAGGAGCACCAGCACCACGACGACCGCGTAGATGAGGGCCGCCGTCGGCGCGTAGAAATAGTCGTTGTCGGAGGTGACGAACTTGCCGATCTCGTCCACGAACAGCCCGAAGCCGACCCCGCCGAGCACCGCGCCCACCGCACGCAGGGCCGGGCCCACCCACGAGAGCAGCACCACGACCGCGAGCGCCATGCCGAGCCCGCCCCACAGGACGTGCGCGACGTGGAGCCCGCCGCCGCCCACCTGCGGGTAGCCCGAGGCGGCGAGCAGGAACCGGGTCACCAGCACGGTCGCCACGGTGACGACGAGGAAGGTCACCAGGTGCCGCACTGCGGAGGTGTCGCGTGCCGCGCCGAGGCGCAGCAGGCGACCCCGGCGGCCGAGCGGTGCAGAACTCATCGCAGCCTCATCGCTGGCTCGTCGGCGGCGTCAGCGGCGCCGCTTCTCCCGCACCCGCACGCTGATCTCGATGGGCGAACCCTCGAAGCCGAACGTCTCGCGCAGGCGACGCTCGATGAACCGGCGGTACCCGGCCTCGAGGAACCCGGTCGCGAAGATGACGAATCGCGGCGGGCGCGTCGACGCCTGTGTGCCGAACAGGATGCGCGGCTGGCGGCCACCGCGCAGCGGGTGCGGGTGGGCGGCGACGAGCTCGCCGAGGAAGGCGTTGAGGCGGCCGGTGGGGATGCGGGTGTCCCAGGACTCCAGCGACGTCTCGAGCGCGCGCGTGAGCCGGTCGGTGTGCCAGCCGGTGCGGGCGGAGACGTTGACGCGCGGCGCCCACTGCACCTGCACCAGGTCCTTGTCGATCTCGCGCTCGAGGTACGGGCGACGGTCGTCGTCCATGAGGTCCCACTTGTTGTACGCGATGACGAGCGCGCGGCCGGCGTCGACGGCCTGCGAGATGACGCGCGTGTCCTGCTCCGTCATCGGCTGCGAGGCGTCGACGAGCACGACGGCGACCTCCGCCTTCTCGATCGCGGCCTGCGTGCGCAGGGAGGCGTAGAAGTCCGCGCCGCGCGTCTGGTGCACACGGCGGCGGATGCCGGCGGTGTCGACGAACCAGTACGGCACGCCCTTGATCTCGACGAGCTCGTCGACGGGGTCGCGGGTGGTGCCGGCGGTCTCGTCGACGACGACGCGCTCGGCGCCGGCGATCTTGTTCAGGAGCGACGACTTGCCGACGTTCGGGCGCCCGACCAGCGCCACGCGGCGCGGGCCGGCCGGCCGCAGCTCGCCGTGCTCGGAGACCTCGGGCAGCACCTTCATGGCGGCGTCGAGCAGGTCGCCGGTGCCGCGCCCGTGCAGCGCGGAGACGGGGTGCGGCTCGCCCAGCCCGAGCGACCACAGGTACGCGGCGTCCGCCTCGCCGGAGGGGCCGTCCACCTTGTTGGCGCACAGCACGACGGGCTTGCCGGAGCGGCGCAGCAGCTCGACGACGCGCTCGTCCGTCGACGTCGCGCCCACCGTCGAGTCGACGACGAAGATCACGGCGTCGGCGAGGGCGACCGCCACCTCGGCCTGCTCGGCGACCTTGGACTCGATGCCGGCGACGTCGACCTCCCAGCCGCCCGTGTCCACGAGGGTGAACTCGCGCCCGGACCACTCGCCCGGGTAGCTGACGCGGTCGCGCGTGACGCCCGGCGTGTCCTCGACGACGGCCTCGCGGCGGCCGAGGATGCGGTTGACCAGCGTCGACTTGCCGACGTTCGGTCGCCCGACGACGGCGAGGACGGGCAGCGGCGCCTCGCCGCTGCCGAAGCCCTCCTCGTCCCACTCGGCGTCGAGCAGGGCACGGTCGGCCTCGTCGAGCTCGAAGTCCTCCAGGCCCGCGCGCAGCGCGCGCTCGCGCGCCTCGTCGTCACCCTCGGACTCGAGGACCTCGGCCACCGCGTCGCGCGCGGGCTCCGCCGCCTCGGCGGCGTCCGCGGGTGCGGTGGTCGGGTCGTCGGTGGGCTCGGCAGCGGGCACGGAGCCGTCGGCGGGAGTGGTCATGGGCACCATTCTCCCAGGCCCGGCGGCGTGTCACGAACGAGACCCCCGTCACCCGGCCGGAAGGCCGTGCGACGGGGGCCGCGGCGGGCGCGCCGACAGGGGCGCCGTGCCCGGGTCGGGTCAGGCGGTGACCTGCGCGACGACGGCCAGGACGGCGTCGACCGTCTGGTCGAAGTCGAGGTCGGACGAGTCGACGGTCGCGACGCCGTCGGCCGCGACCTGGAACTGGCTGACCGTCGAGTCGTCGCGGTCGCGGCGCAGCACCTGGTCGCGCGTGGCCTCGACGGCGGAGGCGTCGGCCGCGCCGTGCACCTCGAGGGAGCGGCGGCGCAGGCGCGCCTCCTCGCTGGCGGTGAGCAACACGCGGGCGTCCGCGTCGGGGGCGACGACGGTCGTGATGTCGCGCCCCTCGGCCACGATGCCGTGCCCGTCCGAGAATCCGCCGGGCGCGTTCTCCGCCTCGATGACGGCGCGCTGGCGCCGGCGCAGCTCGGCGCGGACCTCGAGGTTGGTCGCCACCTGCGACACGGCGGTGGAGACCTCGGTGGTGCGGATCGCCTCGGCGACGTCGCGCCCGCCCAGGTGCACGGTCGGCGCCGCAGGGTCCACGCCCATGTCCAGCGGCATGGCCCGCACCGCGTCGGCGACGGCGGCCTGGTCGGCCAGGTCCGCGCCGCTCTCGACGCACCACAGCGTCGCGGCGCGGTACATGGCGCCCGTGTCGAGGTAGGCGAGCCCGAGCCGGGCCGCCACCGCCTTCGAGACGCTGGACTTGCCGGACCCGGAGGGACCGTCGACGGCGATGACGACCACGTGAGAGCTCACCTTCTGTTGTCGCGCGGCGGTACCGCGCGGGTTCTGCTGGGCGGGGAGGACGGGAGGACGGGGGCGTGACGTCACATGTCGACGTCGCGCATGAGGGTGCCGAGCTCGGTGCGCCCGAGCACCCGCGTGCGCCCGACGCGCAGGTCGCCCAGGGCGATGGGGCCGATGCGGGTGCGCACGAGGCGGGTCACCGGGAAGCCGACGGCGTCCAGCATGCGGCGCACGATGCGGTTGCGGCCCTCGTGCAGCACGACCTCGAGCATCGTCTCACCGGGCACGGCGTCCACGACGCGCACCTTGTCGGCGCGGGCGAGGCCGTCATCGAGCTCCACGCCCTCGGTCAGCTGCTTGGCGTGGCGCGGGTAGAACTCGCCGCCCGTGACCGTGACGAGGTAGGTCTTGCGGATCTCGTACCGCGGGTGGGCGAGGCGGTTCGCGAGCTCGCCGTCGTTGGTGAGCAGCAGCAGGCCCTCGCTGTCGGCGTCGAGCCGGCCGACGTGGAACAGGCGCTCGGGGCGGTCCTTGACCAGGTCGGCGAGCGTCGGGCGGCCGTCCGGGTCGCTCATCGTCGACACCACGCCCAGCGGCTTGTTGAGCGCGATCGTCACCTTGGACGCGTCGAGCTGGATGCGCATGCCGTCCACGTGCACCTGCGCCTTCGCGGGGTCCACGCGCACACCGAGCTCGGTGACGAGCACGCCGTCCACCTCGACGTGCCCCTCGGCGATGAGCTCCTCGCACTTGCGGCGCGAGCCCAGGCCGGCCTGCGCGAGCACCTTCTGCAGGCGGACGCCGTCGGCGACGTGGACGTCGCGGTCCGGCTCGCCGGAGCGCGGGGCGGGGCGACGGGGGGCGGGCTTGCGGGGACGCTGCGAGCGCTGCGCTGAGGGTCCCTGGGGGCGGCTGGTGCGGCGGCTCCCGCCGCGGCGTTCGGTGCTCATGGTGCCCGATTCTCTCAGGTCGTGCCGGCTCCGCCCGACGGCGCCGTCCGCCGGTGTGCCGCGAGCACCGCCGCGAACGCGGACGCGAGGCGGGGCGCGACGGCGCGGGCGTCGTCCACGTCCCCGCACACCATGGCGCCGTCGCGCAGCATCATCAGCTCGGCGGCGGCGGCGTGCGGGTCACCCGCCCCGTCCTCGCGCGCGACGTCGGCGAAGAAGCCCGCGTAGCGGGCACGGTGCCGTGCCACGGCCTGCCGCACGGGATGGGCCGGATCGGCGTACTCCGCCCCGGCGTTGACGAACGCACAGCCGCGGAACTCCGGGGCCCGCGCCACGGTACCCAGCACGTCGGCCAGGGCAGCGAGCGCGGCACCGGGGTCGCCGTCGTGCTCGTCGCGCAGGCGCGCCAGCTGCGCCCGCTCCTCCTCCGCGATCGCGTCCAGGTAGGCGACGACGAGGTCGTCCTTCGTCCGGAAGTGCCGGTAGAACGTGACCTTGGACACCTCGGCCGCGGCGATGATCTTGTCGGCGCTCACGGCGCGGATCCCGTCCGCGTAGAACAGCCGGCTCCCCGCCTCGAGGATCCGGTCACGCACCCGCCCGCGCGCGGGCGCCCGCTCGGGGGTCGCGGCCGCCGTCCTGGTTCCCATCCCACCAACCTCTCACGCCGCGACGCCTCCGGGCGCCGTGTCGCGGCACCTGATGCTTGCGGCGACGGACGACGCGTGGTCTAGTAGACGAACTAGTAACTCTACTAGAGAGCCTACCCAGGAGGACCAGCATGAGCGCGCTCTACACCGCGGTCGCCACCGCCACCGGAGACGGACGGGACGGCCGCTCGCGGTCGGACGACGGCCTGCTCGACGTCGACCTCGCCATCCCCAAGGAGATGGGCGGCGCCGGCGGCGCCACCAACCCCGAGCAGCTCTTCGCCGCCGGGTACGCCGCGTGCTTCCACTCCTCGCTGAAGGTCGTCGCGCGACGGGAGAAGGCCGCGATGAGTGACTCCGCCGTCGTCGCGGAGGTCTCGCTCCTGCCGACCGACGACGGCGGGTTCCGCCTCGCCGTCGCGCTGCACGCTGAGATGACCGGCGTCGACCAGGCCACCGCCGATGCCCTCGTGGCCGGCGCGCACCAGGTGTGCCCGTACTCGAACGCCACGCGCGGCAACGTCGACGTCACCGTCGACGCCACCGTCGCCTGAGGTCAGCCCCTCACGCGCCGAGCCCGTCCTCGGTCGGGTCCGCGGACAGGTTCGCGGGCAGGGCCGAGGACGGGTCCAGGCCGATCGCCTCCCCCACGTCGGGCAGGTGCGGGGCGAGCGGCGGCAGCGCGTCGAGCGACGTCCAGCCCATCCGGTCCAGGAACTCCCCGGTGGTGCCGAACAGCACGGCGCCCGTCATCGGGTCCTGGCCGGTCTCCGCGATCAGCCCCCGCGCGAGCAGCGTGCGCACGACGCCGTCCACGCTGACGCCGCGCACCGCCGAGACCTGCCCCCGCGTGACCGGCTGGCGGTAGGCGACGACCGCGAGCGTCTCCAGCGCCGCCTGGCTGAGCCGCGACGACTGCCCCTCCAGCACGAACGCGCCCACCACGTCGGCCTGCGCCCGCGCGGAGTAGACCCGCCAGCCGTCCGCGCCCTCCCGCAGCTCGAACCCGCGCGGGCGCCCGCCCGTCTCGCCGCGGTACTCCGCCGCGAGGTCCTCCAGGACGGCGGCCACCTCCGGCACCGGCCGCGCGACCCCGGCCGCCAGCCGCTCCACCGGCACGGGCGACTCCGTGACCATGAGCACCGCCTCCAGCGCCGCGGCCAGGCCGCCGGGCAGCTCGTCCACGTCGACCTCGAGCTCGGGCACGGGACGGTCGGCGACCCCTGCCTCGGCGGGTCCCGCAGCGTCGGGGCCGGTCTCCGCCTCGTCCGCGGCCTCCGTGCCGGTCGTGCCCGTCTCCTGCGTCATGCCACGACCTCCGTCACGTCCGGGCCGCCGTCTGGCGCCGCGGCCCCGTCGAACTCCTCGAACCCGGCGGCGAGCGCGCCGTCGTCGTCCCCGTCCTGCTCGCCGTCGCCGGCGGTCCACCGCACCGTGAGCTCCCCCAGCGCGGTGGCCTGCTCGAAGGCGACCCGGCCGCCCCGGAACAGCTCCAGCAGCGCCAGGAACCGCGCCACCGCGACGAGTCGCTCCTCCCCCGCGACGAGCGCGCGGAACGTCACGACGTGCTCGCGCCGCAGCCGGCGCGCGACGACCCCGGCCTGCTCGCGCACGCTCACCGCCGGCGCGTGCAGGTGGTCGAGGCCGACGACCGGCGGTGCCTTCGGCTCGAGCGCCTTCGCCGCCAGCTCCGCGAGGCGGGCGCCGTCGAGCGTCCACACGAGCTCGGGCAGCAGGGCCGTCAGGTGCGGCTCGAGCGGCACGGAGCGCGGCACGCGGCGCCCCTCGGTCTCGAGCCGCTCGGCGAGGATCCCGGAGACCTCCTTGTAGGCGCGGTACTGCAGCAGCCGGGCGAACAGCAGGTCGCGGGCCTCGAGCAGCTCCAGGTCCTCCGCGTCCTCCTCGACGACGCCGGGCAGCAGCCGCGCCGCCTTGAGGTCGAGCAGCGTGGCCGCCACGACCAGGAACTCGCTGGCGGTGCCGAGGTCCCACGAGGGATGCTCCTCGCCGCGGGCCGTCGCCTCGCGTGCGGCGGCGTCCGCGGCGCGGATGTGCGCGACGAACTCGTCCGTCACGGCCGCGAGCGCCACCTCGGTGACGTCGAGCTCGTGCTTCGCGATCAGCGACAGCAGCAGGTCGAACGGGCCGGTGAAGTTCGCGAGGTGCACCTCGAAACCCGCGGGCGGGGCGTCGGCCGCCGCCCCGGGCTCCGCGACGTCGGCGGCAGGCTCCGCGGCGACGTCAGGCGGCGTCACCACGGGCGACGAGCTCGCGCGCGAGCTGCCGGTACGCGGCGGCTCCGGCGTGCGTCGGGGCGTAGTTGGTGATCGGCTCGGCGGCGACGGAGGCGTCCGGGAACTTCACGGTGCGCCCGATGACGGTGTGCAGCAGCGTGTCCCCGAAGGCCTCGTGCACCCGGGCCACGACCTCGCGGGAGTGGAGCGTGCGCGAGTCGTACATGGTCGGCAGGATGCCGTCGATCTCGAGCGCCGGGTTGAGGCGGTCGCGCACCTTCTCGATGGTCTCCACGAGGAGCGCGACGCCGCGCAGCGCGAAGAACTCGCACTCCAGCGGGATGAGCACGCCGTGCGCGGCCGTCAGCGCGTTGACGGTGAGCAGGCCCAGCGACGGCTGGCAGTCCACGAGGATGACGTCGTAGTCGTCCAGCGCCGGGCGCAGCGCGCGGGCCAGCACCGACTCGCGGGCCACCTCGCCGACGAGCTGCACCTCCGCCGCCGACAGGTCGATGTTGGCCGGCAGCACGTCCAGGCCCTCGATGTTCGTGGGCTGCAGCACGTCGGTGAAGCTGACGTCGCGCTCCATGAGCAGGTTGTAGACGCTGAGGTCGAGGTCGTGCGGGCTGACGCCCACGCCCACCGACGCGGCGCCCTGGGGGTCGAAGTCGACCAGCAGCACGCGACGGCCGTACTCGGCCAGCGCGGCGCCCAGGTTGATCGTCGTGGTGGTCTTGCCGACGCCGCCCTTCTGGTTGCACATCGCGACGATGCGCGCGGGCCCGTGCGACGCCAGCGGGGCCGGGTCGCGGAAGTCGGGCAGCGGCCGCCCGACGACGTCGGTGCGCGGCTCCTCCGTCCCGGCCGGACTGCCCGGCGTGGGGCTGGTCGCGGTGACCGCGGCCGGTGAGGCGTCGCTCGTGGTCGTCTGCGTCATGGTGTCGCTCCCGAGTCCCTCGCTCACCTGCGTCACGCTACCCCAGCCCCTCCCGGGGCCCGGGCGGCACGCCGGGCGCGCCGCCCTTCGTCCGCGACCGCTCAGCCGAGGGCCCGGGGGTGCGCCGCCGCGTACACCTCGCGCAGGGCGTCGGGCGTCACCATCGTGTAGATCTGCGTGGTCGTCACCGAGGCGTGCCCGAGCAGCTCCTGCACCACGCGGACGTCGGCGCCGCCGGCCAGCAGGTGCGTCGCGAACGAGTGCCGCAGCGTGTGCGGCGACACGTGCTGCGTCAGTCCCGCCCGCTCGGCCGCACCCTGCAGCACGGACCAGGCGCTCTGCCGCGACAGCCGCGCGCCGCGGGTGTTGAGGAACAGCGCCGGCGTGCCCCGGCCCGCGGACGCCAGCGGCGAGCGGGCGCGGACCAGGTAGGCGTCCAGGGCGGTGCGGGCGTAGGAGCCGACCGGCACGACCCGCTCCTTGTCCCCCTTGCCCCGCAGCCGCACCGAGCCGGAGCCGGCGAGTTCGTCGTCGGGCCCCGGGGCGCCGCCGGCGGGGCGCAGCCCGTCGACGTCGTCGACGTCCAGGCCCACGACCTCGCTGATGCGACCACCGGTGGAGTAGAGCAGCTCGAGCAGCGCGCGGTCGCGCAGCGGGACGGCACCCTCGCCCGTCCCGGCCGCGTCGAGCAGGCGCGCCACCTCGTCCACGGACAGCGCGTGCGGCAGGCGGCGCAGGGAGCTCGGGGCGTGCACCTGCGCCGCGGGATCGGCGCGCGTGACGCCCTCGGCGTGCGCGAAGCGGTGCCAGCCACGCACCGCGGCCAGGGCCCGGGCGGTCGAGGACGGTGACAGCGGGGCGCCGCCGTCCGACCCCTGGCGCAGCACCACCACGTAGTCCTCGACGTCGCGCTCCCCCACGTGGTCCAGACCCGCCCGGCCGGTGGCGTCGAGGTGGCGGGCGTAGCGCCCGAGGTCGCGCCGGTAGGCCGCCACGGTGTTGGCCGACAGCCCGCGCTCGACGCCGAGGTGCGCGAGGTAGTCCTGCAGCGCGGCCGTCAGCGCGGGCGGGAGGGTCGGGGCGGTCGACGTGTCGGGCACCGGCCCATCATGCCTCGGGGGGAGGCGTCAGAAGGGCAGGAAGACGTCCACGGCCACGGCGATGAACAGCACCGTGAGGTACGTGATCGAGCCGTGGAAGACCTTCATCGCGCCGAGCTTGCCTCGCTCGGGGTGGCCCGCGCGGCGCAGCATCGCGATCACGAGGTAGAGGAACCAGCCGCCCGACAGGACGGCGACCGCCGTGTAGAACCACGACATGCCGGCGAGCGGGATCAGCGCGAGCGAGCAGGCGATCATCGCCACCGTGTGCGCGACCATCTCGATCGCGACGCGGCGGTCGGTGGCGACCACGGGGAGCATCGGCACGCCGGCGTTGGCGTAGTCCTTCTTGAACTTCACGGACAGCGGCCAGTAGTGCGGGGGCGTCCAGAAGAAGATCACGCCGAACAGCGCGACGGCGGCCCAGCTGAGCGAGTCCGTGACGGCGGCCCAGCCGATGAAGACGGGCATGCAGCCGGCGATGCCGCCCCACACGATGTTCTGCGGGGTGCGCCGCTTGAGGATCATCGTGTAGCCGACCACGTAGATCGCGATGGCCGCGAACGTGAGCCACGCGGACGCCGGGTTGACCAGCAGCGCGAACCACAGCAGGGACACGGCCCCGAGCACGGTGGCGAACACGAGCGCGGCGCGCGGCGTGATCTCCCCCGTCGCCAGCGGGCGGCGCTTGGTCCTGTTCATCACCTGGTCGATGTCACGGTCCAGGTAGCAGTTGAAGACGTTGGCCGACGCGGCCGCGAGGGTGCCGCCGACCAGGGTGAGCAGGACCAGCCACAGCGACGGGAGCCCGCCCTCGGCGAGGATCATCGTGGGCAGCGTGGTGACGAGCAGCAGCTCGATGATGCGCGGCTTGGTCAGCGCGACGTACGCGCCGACGCGGTCGCGCCACCCCTTGGCCGGACCCGCGGGAGCACCGCGGCGCTCCGCCCGGACGGCATCGGCACGCTCCCGCTCCGCCCGCACCGCGGCACGGGTGGGCGTCGAGGGATGGGGCGTCGTGGTGCTCGTGGTGCTCACGCGCGTGCTTGTCCGTTCTCGGCTGGGGGTCCGGGGAGCTCGGGCGGCGTGGGTCTGCCGCCGCCTCATCGTACGCCGAGGTCACCGGACCGGCGGCCCGGGCCAGGCCCGGGGGCCTGTGAGAAATGCCCGGCTCGTCGTCATCTCCCTCCGACCCCCGCGGGGCCCGCCGCCGCACCGGTGTCCACGCCCGCCCATCTGGTGGGACGGAGAGCCCCGGGACGGGCGTGACGGGAATGCACGGCGCTAGGGTGGTGCTGCACAACGGTGAACAGCGGACCGCCCACCCGGTCGGACCCTCGCCACCGTGCCCCGCCGTCGCACGCAGGACCCGTGCGGTGTCCGACGCGACGGCGCCCCGTACCGGCAGAGCAGCAGCAATCACCCGGGGGCTCGCTCCGGGCAGGAAAGAGGCACATCTGTGAACGCGTTCGACCCCGTCGTCGCCCCGCTCGAGTGGAGCTCGCTCGACGACCGCGCGGTGAAGACCATCAAGGCGCTGGCGGCCGACGCCGTCGAGAAGGTCGGCAACGGCCACCCCGGCACGGCGATCTCCCTCGCCCCCGCCGCGTACCTGCTGTTCCAGAAGACGCTGCGGCACGACCCCTCCGACCCGCACTGGGTCGGCCGTGACCGGTTCGTCCTGTCCGCGGGCCACTCCTCGCTCACGCTGTACCTGCAGCTGTTCCTCGCCGGCTACGGGATGGAGCTGTCGGACCTCGAGGCCCTGCGCACCTGGGGCTCGCAGACCCCCGGCCACCCCGAGTACCGCCACACCCCCGGCGTCGAGATCACCACGGGGCCGCTCGGCCAGGGCCTCGCCTCCGCCGTCGGCATGGCGTTCGCGTCCCGCCGCGAGCGGGGCCTGCTCGACCCCGACGCCGCGCCCGGCGAGTCGCCGTTCGACCACCACGTGTATGTCATCGCCTCCGACGGCGACCTGCAGGAGGGCGTCACCTCCGAGGCCTCGTCCCTCGCCGGCACGCAGAAGCTCGGCAACCTCGTGGTGATCTGGGACGACAACAAGATCTCCATCGAGGACGACACGGACATCGCGTTCACCGAGGACACGCTGGCCCGCTACGCCGCCTACGGCTGGCACACGCAGCGCGTCGACTGGACGCAGGGCGGCACCGGCTACGCCGAGGACGTCGACGCGCTCGCCGCGGCGATCGCCGCCGCCAAGGCCGAGACCGACCGGCCGTCGTTCATCGCGCTGCGCACCATCATCGGCTGGCCGTCGCCCACCAAGCAGAACACCGGCGGCATCCACGGGTCCGCGATGGGCGCCGACGAGGTCGCCGGCCTCAAGGTCGCGCTCGGGCTCGACCCCGAGGCCACGTTCGCCGTCGACGACGAGGTGCTCGAGTACACGCGTTCCGTCGCCGGCCGGCAGGCCGACGAGCGCGCCGCCTGGGACCGCTCGTACGCCGCGTGGCGCACCGCCACCCCCGAGCGCGCCGCGCTGCTCGACCGCCTCGTGGCCCACGAGCTGCCCGCCGGCTGGACCGACGAGCTGCCCGTGTTCGAGGCCTCCGAGAAGGGTGTCGCCACCCGCGCCGCCTCCGGCAAGGTGCTCACCGCGCTCAAGGACGTGCTCCCCGAGCTGTGGGGCGGCTCCGCCGACCTCGCCGGCTCGAACAACACGACGATGGACGGCGAGCCGTCGTTCATCCCCGTGGAGCACGCGACCAAGAAGTTCCCCGGCAACCCCTACGGCCGCACGCTGCACTTCGGCATCCGCGAGCACGGCATGGGCTCGATCCTCAACGGCATCGTGCTGCACGGCCTCACCCGCCCGTACGGCGGCACGTTCCTCCAGTTCGCCGACTACATGCGCGCCTCGGTGCGCCTCGCGGCCCTCATGGAGATCCCGACGACCTTCGTGTGGACCCACGACTCGATCGGCCTCGGCGAGGACGGCCCCACGCACCAGCCGGTCGAGCACCTCGCGGCGCTGCGCGCCATCCCCGGCCTCGACGTCGTGCGCCCCGCCGACGCGAACGAGACCGCCTGGGCCTGGCGCGGGATCCTCGAGAACACGGCGAACCCGGCCGGCATCGTCCTGACCCGCCAGAACGTACCCACGTTCCCGCGTGGCGCCGACGGCTTCGCCGGCGCCGAGGGGACGCTCAAGGGCGCCTACACGCTGCTGGACACGGAGGGCACGCCCGACGTGATCCTCGTCGGCACCGGCTCCGAGGTGCAGCTCGCCGTGCAGGCCCGCGAGCAGCTCGCGGCCGAGGGCGTGGCCGCCCGCGTCGTGTCCATGCCGAGCCGCGAGTGGTTCGACAAGCAGGACGCCGCGTACCGCGAGTCGGTGCTGCCGGCCGCGGTCAAGGCCCGCGTCTCGGTCGAGGCGGGCATCGCGCAGGGCTGGCGCGACGTGGTCGGCGACGCCGGCCGCAGCGTCTCGCTCGAGCACTACGGGGCGTCGGCGGACTACCAGACGCTCTACCGCGAGTTCGGGATCACCGCGGAGGCCGTCGCGGCCGCCGCGCGGGAGTCGCTCGCCGCCGTGCGCGGCGCTGGCGACGCCGCCTGAGCCCTCGTAGATTTCCCGGTGGGGCGCCGCACGACGGCGCCCCACCCGGTTCCCGTCGACAGACCGCCGGCGGGGGCCTCCGACCTCGGAAGGACGTCCGATGACGCAGAGCACCGTCCCCGCACCGATCACCGACCTGACCGGAGCCGGGGTGTCCATCTGGCTCGACGACCTCTCGCGGGAGCGGCTGCGCAGCGGCAACCTCGCGGCCCTCGTCGCCGAGCGCGGCGTCGTCGGCGTCACGACCAACCCGACCATCTTCGCCAAGGCGCTCTCCAGCGGCGACGCCTACGACGCCCAGCTGGCCGAGCTCGCCGGCAGCGACGTGGACGCCGCGGTCGAGACCATCACCACGGACGACGTGCGCGCGGCCGCCGACCTGCTGCGCCCGGTCTACGACGCCACCGACGGCGTGGACGGCCGCGTGTCGATCGAGGTGGACCCGCGCCTCGCCTACGACGCCGACAAGACGGTCGTGGTCGCGGAGCGCCTGTGGCGCACCGTGGACCGGCCGAACGTCTTCATCAAGATCCCCGCGACCGTCCCCGGGCTCGACGCGATCTCGCGCACCCTCGCCCAGGGGATCAGCGTCAACGTGACCCTCATCTTCTCCATCGAGCGCTATCGCGCCGTGATGCAGGCGTTCGCGATCGGCCTCGAGCAGGCCCGCGCGGACGGCATCGACCTCGGCCCGATCGGGTCCGTCGCCTCCTTCTTCGTCTCGCGGGTGGACTCCTCGGTCGACGCCGCGCTCGAGAAGATCGGCACCCCCGAGGCCCTCGACCTGCGCGGGCAGGCCGCCGTCGCGAACGCGCGCCTCGCGTTCGAGGCGTACGAGCAGTTCGTCGGCACGGACGAGTGGCGCTCGCTCGCCGCGTCCGGCGCCCACCCCCAGCGGCCGCTGTGGGCCTCGACCGGCGTGAAGAACCCGGACTACCCCGACACGATGTACGTCTCCGAGCTGGTCACCGACGGCGTCGTGAACACGATGCCCGAGCCCACGCTCCAGGCGTTCGCCGACCACGGCACCGTCACGGGCGACACCGTCCGCGGCATCGCGAGCGCCGCGCGCCGCACCGTCGAGACCATCGAGTCGCTCGGGGTCTCCCTCCGCGAGGTCACCGACCACCTCGAGACCGACGGCGTCCGCAAGTTCGAGGACTCCTGGACCGAGCTCCTGGACACCGCCACCGCCGGCCTCGAGGCAAAGGGCGCCTGACCCGCGCCCCGCCCGGAGCGCCCGACCCGCGCCCCGGGCCCACACCACCCGCCGCATCCTTCCCCCGCCCGCACGACGAAGAACGGTGCCCACCTCGTGAGACCGGCCAAGATCACCGCCGAGCACAACCCGCTGCGCGACCCGCTCGACCTGCGCCTCCCCCGCATCGCCGGCCCCAGCGGGCTCGTGATCTTCGGGGTCACCGGCGACCTGTCGCGCAAGAAGCTCATGCCCGCCGTGTACGACCTGGCGAACCGCGGCCTCCTGCCGCCCGGCTTCGCGCTGACGGGCTTCGCCCGCCGGGACTGGGAGGACGAGGACTTCGCGCAGGTCGTCCACGACGCGGTCAAGGAGCACGCCCGCACGCCCTTCCGCGAAGCGACCTGGCAGCAGCTCGCCGAGGGCATCCGGTTCGTGCAGGGCTCGTTCGACGACGCCGACGCCTTCGAGCGGCTGCGCCAGACCGTCGAGCAGCTCGACGCCGAGCGCGGCACCGGCGGCAACCACGCCTTCTACCTGTCCGTGCCGCCCAGCGCGTTCCCGGTCGTGTGCCAGCAGCTGTCGCAGTCCGGCCTGTCGAAGTCGTCCGCGGACGCGTGGCGCCGCGTCGTCATCGAGAAGCCGTTCGGGCACGACCTCGAGAGCGCCCGCGAGCTCGACTCCGTCGTCTCCCAGGTCTTCGAACCGGAGTCGGTCTTCCGCATCGACCACTACCTGGGCAAGGAGACCGTCCAGAACCTGCTGGCCCTGCGGTTCGCGAACCAGATGTTCGAGCCGCTGTGGAACAGCAACTACGTGGACCACGTGCAGATCACGATGGCCGAGGACATCGGCATCGGCGGCCGCGCCAGCTACTACGACGGCATCGGCGCGGCCCGCGACGTCATCCAGAACCACCTGCTGCAGCTCCTGGCGCTGGTCGCCATGGAGGAACCGGTGAACTTCGACGCGGACGCGCTGCGGGCGGAGAAGATCAAGGCGCTGTCGTCGGTGCGCCTGCCCCGCGACCTCGGGCGCCACACCGCGCGCGGCCAGTACGCCGCCGCCTGGCAGGGCGGCGAGAAGGTCGTCGGGTTCCTCGAGGAGGAGGGCTTCAACCCCGACTCCACGACGGAGACGTTCGCGGCGGTCAAGCTCGAGATCGACAACCGCCGCTGGGCGGGCGTCCCCTTCTACCTGCGCACCGGCAAGCGCCTCGGGCGACGCGTGACCGAGGTCGCCGTCGTCTTCAAGAAGGCGCCGCACCTGCCGTTCGAGTCGTCGCTGACCTCGGACCTCGGCAGCAACGCGCTGGTCATCCGCGTGCAGCCGGACGAGGGCGTCACGCTGCGGTTCGGAGCCAAGGTGCCGGGCACCGCGATGGAGGTGCGCGACGTGACGATGGACTTCGGCTACGGCCACTCGTTCACCGAGTCGTCGCCCGAGGCCTACGAGCGGCTCATCCTCGACGTGCTGCTCGGCGACCCGCCGCTGTTCCCGACCCGCGAGGAGGTCGAGCTCTCCTGGAAGATCCTCGACCCGATCACCTCGTACTGGGCCGGCAAGGGCAAGCCCGAGCCCTACCCCTCGGGCACCTGGGGCCCGCCGTCGGCGGACGCGATGATGGCCCGCGACGGCCGGTCGTGGCGGCGGCCGTGACCGTCCGCCCGACCCGTCCCGCGCACGACGCCGCCCGCGCCGCGGCCAGCCGCACCCACCTGTGCCGCACCCACCAGTGCCGCATCCACCCAGGAGACCCGCGATGATCATCGACATGCCGGACACGACCACCAACGCGGTCGGCAAGCGGCTGGCCCACCTGCGGGACGAGGGCGGCGCCGTGGCGCTCGGCCGGGTCCTGACCCTCGTCGTCGCCGCCGAGGAGACCGACATCGAGGACTCGGTCCGCGCGGCCAACCAGGCGAGCCACGAGCACCCCTGCCGCGTCATCGTCATCGCCCCGCTCGCCCGGAGCGGCTCCGGCGCCCCGCGTCTTGACGCCGAGATCCGCGTCGGCGGCGATGCCGGCGCCTCGGAGGTCGTCGTGCTGCGGGCCGGCGCGCCGATGCTGGAGCACCCCGACACGCTCGTCATGCCGCTCCTGCTGCCCGACGCGCCCATCGTCGTGTGGTGGCCCACCGGCGGCCCGGACGACCCGTCGGCCGACCCGATGGGCGCGATGGCGCAGCGCCGCATCACCGACACCACCACCGCTGCCGACCCCGTCGCGATGCTGCACCGCCTCGCGGGCACCTTCAGCCCGGGCGACACCGACCTGGCATGGGCCCGCGTCACCCTGTGGCGCGGCCTCATCGCCGCGGCCGTCGAGCAGCCCCCGTACGAGCCCGTCACGGCCGTGCGCGTCGAGGGCCAGGAGCAGCACACCTCCCTGGACCTGCTCGCCGCCTGGCTCGGCCAGCGGCTGCGCTGCCCCGCCACGGTGGTGCGCACCGACAGCGACGACGCCATCACCCGCGTGACGCTGGAGCGCAAGAGCGGGCCGATCGTGCTCGACCGGCCCGACGGGCGCGTCGTGGCGATCACGCAGCCCGAGAAGCCGGAGCGCCGGATGGCCCTGCCCATCCGCGCCCTGAGCGAGGCGCTCATCGAGGAGCTGCGACGCCTCGACCCCGACGAGCTGTACGGCGAGGTCCTCACCAAGGGCCTCACGCGGGTCGAGACCGTCCGGGCCTCGTCGCGGGCGAAGGCGAAGGCGTGAGCACGCCCG
This sequence comes from Isoptericola sp. NPDC055063, assembly GCF_053608125.1. Lineage (NCBI taxonomy): Bacteria > Bacillati > Actinomycetota > Actinomycetes > Micrococcales > Promicromonosporaceae > Isoptericola > Isoptericola sp. NPDC055063. The sequence goes on from NZ_JBSGUW010000005.1 coordinate 80,963, forward strand.
GGGCCACGCCGCTCGTCGTCGTCCACCCGGACGCCGCCGTCCTCGCCGAGGCCGCCGCGGCGCGCCTGCTGACGCGGCTCCTCGACGCCCAGTCCGTGCGCACCCCCGTGCACGCCGTCCTGACCGGCGGCACCGTCGGCATCAAGACCCTCGCAGCCGTGGCGGCGAGCCCGCTGACCGCGGCCGTGGACTGGTCCGGCGTGCACCTGTGGTGGGGCGACGAGCGGTTCCTGCCCGACGGCGACCCGGACCGCAACGAGACCCAGACGAGGGACGCCCTCGTGGACGCCCTGGTGGCGGGCTCCGGCCTGCCGGCCGAGAACGTGCACGCGATGCCCGCGCCGGGCGTCGTCATCGACGGGGCCACGGTCGGGACGCCGGAGGAGTCGGCCGCGGCCTACGCGGCAGAGCTCGCGCGCTTCGCCCCCGCCGCCGGCGCGGACGACGCCCCGGCGGTGCCGGAGTTCGACGTCCTCATGCTCGGCATGGGCCCGGACGGCCACGTCGCCTCCCTGTTCCCGGGCCACGAGGGACTCGCCGCCCGCGGCGCGACGGTCGGGGTGCACGGCTCCCCCAAGCCGCCGCCGGAGCGCGTCTCGCTGACGTTCGACGCCCTGCGCCGCGCGCGCGAGGTCTGGGTCGTGGCCGCGGGAGCAGAGAAGGCCGCACAGGCCGCCGCCGCGCTGGCGGGCGGGCCGGTGGCCGAGGTGCCCGCCGCCGGCGCGCGGGGCACCGAGCGCACGCTGTGGCTGCTCGACGCCGCCGCGGCCGCGCCCGCCTCCTGAGGATCGCGCCCGGACCGGACGACGCAGGACGACGGCCCCCTCGCTCCACGGCGAGGGGGCCGTCGTCGTCCTTCGGCTGCGAGGGTCAGCTGGCCGACCGGTGCCGGGCAGCGAGCAGGCGTCCGGGGGTCTCGTCGTCGAACTCGGCGAAGAACTGCCCCACCCGCTCGGTGAGCTCGTTCATGCCGTCGCACGCGAAGAGCGTGGGCTGGTAGTGCGAGATGTCGTACTCGACCGTGCCCATGGAGTAGAAGTCGAGCGGCAGGACGGTCGCGCCACGGAACTCCTCGATCTCGCCGTACGACGACAGCAGGCCGGCGCCGTAGGCCCGCAGCTCCCCGTCCTCGTACATGACGCCGAACTCGATCGTGAACCAGAAGACGTCGGCGACGAACTGCAGACCCTCCGCGGTCTCGCACCGCCGCGCCGCCTCCCCGGCCCGGCGCTTCACCTCGGCGATGGCGGGGTTCGCGAGCAGGTTCCCGTGGCCCACCACCTCGTGGATGATGTCCGGCTCCGGGGTGTACAGCGGCTGCGAGCCGTGCCGCAGGTACTGCGTGGAGTGGAAGACGCCGTCGGCGAGGGACCCGTAGAACTGGTCCAGGGGCACGAGTCCGGCGGCCGGGTGCAGGCGGAAGCCACTCAGGCGTTCCAGGCCCGCGCTGACCTCGTCGAGCTGCGGCACGCGGTCGGTGGGCAGTCCGAGGGCCTCCTTGCCCTCGAGGTAACCGCGGATCGCCAGCCGCTCGTGCTTGGGCGCGAGCTCGGCGCACACGGTGCGCCAGATCTCGTTCTCCGCGGGGGTGTAGTCGACCTGAGGCACGGGGTCACCGGGTGACCAGCGCAGCGCGGGGCCGGCGATGACCTCCCGACGGCGGCGGTACTCCGGGTCGTTCGCACCGGGGTGGTCGTCCGTGAGGTGCACCGTGACGCCGTTCTCGTCCTCGGTGACGGGGGCGTAGAGCTGTCCTTCCTCGAACATGCCGAAAGACTACGCCCCGTCTCGACAGGTGGACATCCCCCGGTGCCCCGAGGCACCGCCCCGGGGCACCGGTCGAGACGTCAGCTCGCCCGGCGCAGGACCGTACGGCGGGCCCGCAGCGTCGCGAGCGCCTCCTCCAGGAGGGCCGCGCCGTCCTCCTCGGACCGGCGTTCCTTCACGTACGCGAGGTGCGTCTTGTACGGCTCGTTGCGCACCGGCGACGGCGGGTTCGCCGCGTCCAGCCCGGCGGGGAAGCCGCACCGCGGGCAGTCCCAGAACTCCGGGGCCTCCACGTCCTCGTTCGCCGAGAAGCTCGGCGTCGTCTCGTGTCCGTTCGCGCACCAGTACGACACCCGCACCCGGGGTGCCGCATCGCCGCGCTCGGACTCTCCCAGGGGCCCCGCGCCTACGCGCGAGCCCCGGATCGCATGACCGGCTGTAGCCACGTCCTGTCGTCCTCACCTTCGACTCAGTGGGCGTTCGCCCACGGACGATCTTCGTGAACCGTGGTCCGGCGCGTCGTCGCCCCGGACCCGTGCCCCCGCACCGGACGGAGCCGGTGACGGTCGCGTCGTGCGGTCAGCTGACCTTCGTGATGAGGCCGAGCAGCACGATCACGACGAACCAGACGAGCGCGAAGCTCACCGTGATCCGGTTGAGGTTGCGCTCAGCGACGCCGGAGCTGCCGGCAGCGCTCGAGATCCCCCCGCCGAACATGTCGGACAGACCGCCGCCCTTGCCCTTGTGCATCAGGATCAGCAGGGTCAGGAAGGCGCTGGTGATGACCAGGAGAACCTGGAGGATGATCTGCAAAACGTCCACGGTGTCCTCGGCTGTCCTTCGTTCGTCGTCCGTCCCGCGGGACGGGTTCGGTGCCAGGACGTCGTCCCGGCCGGGTCAAGAGTAAGTGACGGACGCCTCTCGAAGCGAACACCGATGTCTCCACCTGGTGACGATCCCGAGAGGCGTCCGTCCGGCGGGCACGGCCCACCGTCGTGCGTGTCGCGTCAGGCGACGTGCGACTGGTACCGCGCGATCTTCGCGAACTCGACCGGGTCGAGGCTCGCCCCGCCCACGAGGGCGCCGTCGACGTCGGGCTGCGCCATGATCTGCGCGACGTTGCCCGACTTCACCGAACCGCCGTACAGGACGCGCACGCCCGCGGCGAGCTCGGCGCCGTACAGCTCGGCGAGGCGGCCGCGGATCGCACCGCAGACCTCCTGCGCGTCCTCGGGGGTCGCGACCTCGCCCGTGCCGATGGCCCACACGGGCTCGTACGCCACGACGACCTGCGCGGCCTGCTCGGCGGGAACGCCCTCGAGCGCCGCGTCGACCTGCGCGAGGGTGTAGGAGACCTGGTCGCCCGCCTTGCGGACGTCCAGGCCCTCGCCCACGCAGAGGATCGGCACGAGGCCGTGCTCGAAAGCGGCGCGCACCTTGGCGCCCACGACGGCGTCGTCCTCGGCGTGGTACTCGCGGCGCTCCGAGTGGCCCACGGCCACGTAGGTGCAGCCCAGGCGGGCGAGCATCGGGCCCGAGATCTCACCGGTGTACGCGCCGGACGCGTGCGTCGACAGGTCCTGGGCGCCGTAGCGCAGCTCGAGCTTGTCGGCGTCGACGAGGGTCTGCACCGAGCGCAGGTCCGTGAACGGCGCCAGCACGGCGACCTCGACGGCCGCGTAGTCGTGCTTCGCGTCCTTGAGCGTCCACGCGAGCTTCTGCACCGCGGCGATCGCCTCGGTGTGGTCCAGGTTCATCTTCCAGTTGCCCGCCATCAGGGGCGTGCGGGTGGTGGCCACGATGGGCTCCTTGTTCTCTCGTGCTGCGGGGTGATGGGTGTCAGGCGCCGAGGACCGCGAGCCCCGGGAGCTCTTTGCCCTCGAGGAGCTCGAGGCTCGCGCCGCCGCCCGTGGAGATGTGGCTGAAGCCGTCCTCGTCGAAGCCGAGCACGCGCACGGCCGCGGCGGAGTCGCCGCCGCCGACGATGGAGAAGGCGCCCGCGGCCGTGGCGTCGACGATGCCCTGCGCGACGGCGCGGGTGCCGGCGGCGAAGGCGGCGAACTCGAACACGCCCATCGGGCCGTTCCAGACGATCGTCCTCGCGTCCGCAAGGCGCGCCGCGAACAGGGCGCCGGACTCCGGGCCGATGTCGAGGCCCATGGTGCCGTCGGGGATCTGGTCGGCGGGCACGGTGCGGTGCGGGGCGTCGGCGGCGAACGAGTCCGCTGCGACGATGTCCGTGGGCAGCACGATCTCGACGCCGGACTCGGCGGCCTGCGCCAGGTAGCCCTTGACGGTGTCGACCTGGTCCGCCTCGAGGAGCGAGGAGCCCACCGAGTGGCCCTGCGCCGCGAGGAACGTGAAGACCATGCCGCCGCCGATGAGCAGGCGGTCGGCCTTGGTCAGGAGGTTCTCGATGACGCCGAGCTTGTCGGAGACCTTCGAGCCGCCGAGCACCACGGCGTACGGGCGCTGCGGGTCGGTCGTGGCGCGCGAGAGCGACTCGACCTCCTTGAGCACCAGGTCGCCGGCGGCGGCGGGGAGCACCTTGGCCACGTCGTAGACCGAGGCCTGCTTGCGGTGCACGACGCCGAAGCCGTCGGAGACGAACGCGTCCGCCAGGGCGGCCAGCTCGCCGGCCAGCTCCTCGCGCTCGGCGTCGACCTTCGAGGTCTCGCGCGAGTCGAAGCGCACGTTCTCCAGCAGCGCGACCTGGCCGTCGGCCAGCGCGGCGACCGTCTCCTGGGCCGAGGGGCCGGTCACGTCGGCCGCGAGGACGACGTCCTGGCCGAGCAGCTCGCCGAGGCGCGCGGCCACGGGGGCGAGGGAGTACGCGGGGTTCGGCTCGCCCTTGGGGCGGCCGAGGTGGGCCGTCACGACGACGCGGGCGCCGGCGTCGACCAGGCGGCGCAGGGTCGGCAGCGCGGCCTTGATACGGCCGTCGTCCGTGATGGTGGTGCCGTCGAGCGGCACGTTGAAGTCCGAGCGGACGAGGACGCGCTTGCCGCGCAGCTCGCCCAGGGAGTCGATGGTCTTCATGAGGCACACCTGTCCGTCAGGGCCCGGTGCGTGCCGTGCGGCCGTCGCGCGGCCGCCCGTCCCGGGCGGGTGATCTGTTCCGTACATGACGACGTCCGCGTGCGCGGCCGGGGTTCGGCGCGCACGCGGACGTCGTGACTCACGCTCGAGCGGTGTCGGGCGCCGGAGTCGTCAGAGCTTGCCGCCGACGTGGACGGTCAGCGCGACGAGCGAGTTCGAGTAGCCCCACTCGTTGTCGTACCAGGAGACGACCTTGACCTGGTTGCCGATCACCTTGGTGAGCTTCGAGTCGAAGATGCTCGTGTGCGGGTTGGTGACGATGTCCGACGACACGATCTCGTCGTCCACGTACTCCAGGGTGCCCTTGAGCGGGCCCTCGGCGGCGGCCTTGACCGCGGCGTTGACCTCCTCGACCGTGACCTCCTTCGGAGCCTCGAAGGTGAGGTCGGTGGCCGAGCCGGTGATGACCGGGACGCGCAGCGCGTAGCCGTCGAGCTTGCCCTTCAGCTCCGGGAGCACCAGGGCGACGGCCTTGGCGGCACCCGTGGTGGTCGGCACGATGTTCTGCGCGGCGGCGCGGGCGCGGCGGAGGTCCTTGTGCGGGCCGTCCTGCAGGTTCTGGTCACCCGTGTACGCGTGGATCGTCGTCATGAGGCCACGCTCGATGCCGATCGAGTCGTTGAGGGCCTTGGCGAGCGGCGCGAGGCAGTTCGTCGTGCACGACGCGTTCGAGATGATGTGGTGCGCGGCCGGGTCGTACTGGTCGTTGTTCACACCCATGACGAAGGTCGCGTCCTCGTTCTTCGCCGGGGCGGAGATGATGACCTTCTTGGCGCCGGCGTCGATGTGCGCCTTGGCCTTGGTGGCGTCCGTGAAGAAGCCGGTGGACTCGATGACGATGTCCGCGCCCAGCTCGCCCCAGGGCAGGTTGGCGGGGTCACGCTCGGCGAGCGCACGGATCTTGTGGCCGTCGACGATGATGTTCTCGTCGTCGAAGTCGACCGACTTCGGGAAGCGGCCGAGCACCGTGTCGTACTTGAGCAGGTGGGCCAGAGTCTTGTTGTCGGTCAGGTCGTTGACGCCGACGACCTCGATGTCCGCACCCGACTCCACGAGAGCGCGGTAGAAGTTCCGTCCGATCCGACCGAAGCCGTTGATCCCGACGCGGATGGTCACGATTGCCCTCCTCAGGGCGCGCCGGTGGGGTCCGGCGCACACGGTTGATGCCGACTTCCGCGCGCCACGACGGGCGCGCTGATGATTCACGCCGCGACCCTGGGACCGGGACCCCCGACGTCTTCCTCCGGGCGGTCAGCCTTGGGTCACGTCGTCGTCACCTGACGTCATGACCCTATACCCGAATCGGCTGCTGCGCCGACCCTCGCGGCCCGCGTGAGACGTGTGGTCTGACCATATGGACGGGCGCCCGCCCCGACGCCTGCGGAGCGGCGGGGACGGCCCGCGCCGCCCCCGCCCTCCGGTCAGAGGTCGAGCAGCTCGGGGCTCAGGCCGGACTCCGTGTCGGGGACACCCACCTCGATCGCGCGCTTGTCCGCCGTCGACAGCAGCCGGCGGATCCGGCCCGCCACGGCGTCCTTGGACAGCGGCGGGTCGGCCAGCTGCCCCAGCTCCTCGAGGGACGCCTGCTTGTGGGCCAGGCGCAGCTCGCCCGCCTGGCGCAGGTGCTCGGGCACGTCCTCGCCGAGGATCTCGAACGCCCGCTGCACGCGGGCCCCCGCTGCCACCGCGGCCCGCGCCGAGCGGCGCAGGTTCGCGTCGTCGAAGTTCGCGAGCCGGTTCGCGGTGCCGCGCACCTCGCGCCGCGCGCGCCGCTCCTCCCAGACCTCCCGGGTCCTGACCGCGCCCATCCGGAGCAGGATCTCGCCGATCGCCTCGCCGTCGCGCACGACCACCCGGTCCACGCCGCGCACCTCGCGCGACTTCGCCTGCACGCCGAGCCGGCGGGCGGCGCCGACCAGCGCGAGCGCCGCCTCAGGCCCGGGGCACGTGACCTCGAGCGCCATCGAGCGGCCGGGCTCCGTGAGCGAGCCGTGCGCGAGGAAGGCCCCCCGCCAGACGGCCTCCGCCTCGGCGACGCCCGCCGAGACCACCTCCGGCGCAAGCCCTCGCACGGGGCGCCCCCGGGAGTCGAGCAGCCCGGTCTGGCGGGCGAGCGACTCGCCGTCGCGCACCACGCGCACCACGTAGCGGTTGTTCTTCCGCAGGCCACCGGCCTGCACGACGATGAGGTCGCTCGTGTGCCCGTACAGCTCCGTGATCGACTGCCGCAGCCGCGCCGCGGCCGCCTCGTCGTCCAGCTCCGCCTCGATGACCACGCGGCCCGAGATGATGTGCAGGCCGCCCGAGAACCGCAGCGTCGCCGACACCTCGGCCTTGCGGCACGACGTCCGGGTCACCTTGATCCGCGTGAGCTCGTCCTTCACCTCTGCCGTGAGCGCCATGGCGTCATCCTGCCACGCGCGGCAAGCAACCTCGGCGTCGGCCGGAGGCGGTCAGACGTCGCCGTAGATCCCCTCGAAGACGTCCCGGTAGGCCGCGGCCAGGCGCAGCGGGTCGTGCTGCGCGGAGCCGTCCCCGCGCCGCAGCTGGCGCATGAGAAGCTTCGCGCCCATCGCGGCCGCGGCCTCCGCCAGCTCGTCGACGTCCTCCACCGCGGACGGGTCCGCGAGCACGGCGTCCACGCGCAGCCCGGGGGCGTGCCGGTGCAACGCCTCGAGGTGGTCGGTCGCCGTCAGCCCCTGCGTCTCGCCCCGCTCCGTGGCCAGGTTGAGGGTCACGCAGACGCGCGCGTCCGTCTCGTGCAGCGCCCGGGCCAGCTCGGGCACCAGCAGGTGCACCAGCACCGACGAGTACCAGGACCCCGGCCCCAGCACGACCCAGTCGGCCGACCGCACCGCCTCGACCGCCTCCGGGCACGCCGGCGGGTCGGCCGGGACCAGCCGCAGCTGCTCGATGCGCCCCTCCGTCAGCGCGACGCGGGACTGGCCGACCACGGTCTCCACGCCGCCGACGCCCCCCTCGCCGTCCCGCCGCACGTCCGCCTCGACGACCAGCGGCACGGACGCCATGGGCAGCACCCGCCCGCGCGCTCCCAGCAGCTTGCCGACCCAGTCCAGCCCCGCGACCGTGTCGCCCAGGAGCTCCCACAGGGCCACGATCATGAGGTTGCCCATGGCGTGCTTGTCGAGGCTCCCGCCCGAGACGAACCGGTGCTGCAGCAGGTCGCTCCAGGTGCGCCCCCACTCCGAGTCGTCGCACAGCGCCGCGAGCGCCATGCGCAGGTCGCCCGGCGGGAGCACGTCCAGCTCGTCACGGAGGCGTCCCGAGGAGCCGCCGTCGTCCGCCACGGTCACCACCGCGGTGAGCCGGTCGGTCATCAGGCGCAGCGCCGAGAGGCTCGCGTACAGCCCGTGCCCCCCGCCCAGGGCGGTCACCGCGGGCGCGCCCATGCTCAGGGCCGGCGTGGTCACTCCTTCCCCAGGTCGCGCGCGGTGAGGGTGACGCGCTGCCCGGCGTCGCGCAGCCGCTGGGCGATCTCGCCCGCGATCGCGACCGACCGGTGCTTGCCGCCTGTGCAGCCGACCGCGATCGTGACGTACCGCTTCTCCTCCGCCAGGTAGCCGGCGAGCACGGGCTCGAGCGCCGCGACGTAGCGGTCCACGAACTCCCGCGCGCCCGGCCGGGCCAGCACGTACTCGCGCACGGGCGCGTCGCGGCCCGTGAGGTGGCGCAGCTCGGTGATCCAGTACGGGTTCGCCAGGAAGCGCACGTCCACCACATGATCGGCGTCCAGCGGGATGCCGTACTTGAAGCCGAACGCGAGCACGTTGACGCGCAGCGCGTCGGGGGCCCCGTCGGCCACGGCCGCCCGGACCTCGCGGGCGAGGTCGTGCACCGACAGCTCGGACGTGTCGATGACGACGTCGGCGCGCTCCTCGATGGAGGCGAGCCGGCGACGTTCCTCGGCGATGCCGTCCAGGATCCGCCCCTCCCCCTGCAGGGGGTGCGGTCGCCGGACGCTCTCGTAGCGCCGCACCAGCGTGTCGTCGCGCGCGTCGAGGAACAGGATGCGGTAGTTCACGCCCGCCTCGCGCAGGTGCAGCAGCGCGCGGGTGAGCTCGGCGAAGTACTCCCGGCCGCGGACGTCGACGACGACGGCGAGCCGCTCGACCGACGAGCCGGCCCGCGTCATGAGGTCCACGAGCGGCACCATCATCAGCGGGGGGAGGTTGTCCACGACGAACCAGTCGAGGTCCTCCAGGACCCCCGCGGCCCGCGAGCGCCCCGCGCCCGACATGCCGGTGATGATCAGCACCTCCGGCTCGGGCGACTCGGGGGCCGGCGTCGTGGCCTCGATCTCGGGGATGCCCTGCGGGACGGTGGTGGGCTCCGGCTCGCTCATGCGCCCAGCATGCCAGGGCCCGGCCCGTCCTGACCCGACGGCGCGCTGCCCCCGTCGGCGGCGAGCGCGGCCACGACGGCCTCCGCCGTGCGGCGGCCCATCCCCTTGACCTCGGCGATCTCGTCCACGCTCGCCGCGCGGAGCCGCTTCACGGAGCCGAACGTGCTCAGCAGCGCCTTGCGCCGCGTGGGCCCGAGCCCCGGGACGTCGTCGAGGACCGACACCGTCATGCCCTTGCTCCGCCGGCGGCGGTGCTGCGTGATGGCGAACCGGTGCGCCTCGTCGCGCACGCGCTGGAGCAGGTAGAGCCCCTCCGACGAGCGCTGCAGGATGACGGGGTAGTCCTCCCCCGGCAGCCACACCTCCTCGAGGCGCTTCGCGAGGCCGCAGAGCGCCACGTCGGTGACCCCGAGCTCGTCCAGCGCGCGCTGCGCCGCGGCGACCTGAGGGGGGCCGCCGTCGACCACCACGAGGTTGGGCGGGTACGCGAACCGCTTGCGCTCCCCCGTCTCCTCGGCCGGCACCTCTCCGGACCGAGGGCGCGCCGCGGCCGCCGGGGCCCCGTCCTGGTCGGCGTCCGAGGCATCGTCGAGCTCGACGTCCCCCGCGGCGAGCCGGTCCGCCAGGTAACGCCGGAACCGCCGGGTGATCACCTCGTGCATCGCCGCGGTGTCGTCGCGCGCGCCGTCGCCCTCCGGGCCGCGCACCGAGAACGTGCGGTACTCGCTCTTGCGCGGCAGGCCGTCCTCGAAGACCACCATCGAAGCCGACTGGTACGTGCCCTGGGTGTGAGACACGTCGTAGCACTCGATGCGCAGCGGGGCGGACTCGAGGCCCAGCGCCTCCTGGATCTCGCGCAGGGCCTGGCTGCGGGTCGTGAGGTCGCCCGCGCGCCGGGTCCGGTGCAGCGCCAGCGCGTGCTCGGCGTTGGCCCGCACGGTCCCCGCGAGCTCCCGCTTGTCCCCGCGCTGCGGCACCCGCAGCTCCACGCGGGCGCCGCGCAGCCCCGTGAGCCACGCGGTCATCTGGGCCGGGTCGGGCGGCAGCACCGGGACGAGGACCTCGCGCGGGACGGCGTCGCGAGCCTCGCGGCGGGCCGAGGCCCGCGCCTCGGCGTCCTCCTCGGCCCCGTCGGCCGCGGCGCGCGCGTCCTCCACCGCGCCGTACACCTGCTGGAGCAGGTGCTCGACCAGCTCCTCGTCGGTGACGTCCTCGACCTTCTCCACGACCCAGCCGCGCTGGCCGCGGATGCGCCCGCCGCGCACGTGGAACACCTGGACCGCTGCCTCCAGCTCGTCGCCGGCCAGGGCGAAGACGTCGGCGTCCGTCGCGTCGGGCAGCACGACGGCGTTCTTCTCCGTGGCGCGCCGCAGCGCCTGGATGTCATCGCGCAGGCGGGCGGCCTGCTCGTACTCCATCGACGCGGCGGCCTCGTTCATCCGCGCGGTGAGGCGACGCTCGAAGCGCTGGGTGTCGCCGGCCATGAAGTCGCAGAAGTCCTGCGCGAGCTGCTTGTGGTCGTCCACGCTGATGCGCCCGACGCACGGTGCCGAGCACTTGTCGATGTACCCGAGGAGGCAAGGGCGGCCCGTCTGGTGCGCGCGTCGGTAGACGCCGGACGAGCAGGTGCGGATCGGGAACACCCGCAGCAGCAGGTCGAGCGTCTCCCGGATCGCCCACGCGTGGCCGTAGGGTCCGAAGTACCGGGTGCCCCGGCGCTTGGCGCCCCGCATCACCTGGGCCCGCGGGACCTCCTCCGCCATCGTGACCGCGAGGTACGGGTAGGACTTGTCGTCCCGGTACTTCACGTTGAAGCGGGGGTCGTACTCCTTGATCCAGGAGTACTCGAGGGCGAGCGCCTCGACCTCCGTGCCCACGACCGTCCACTCGACCGACGCGGCCGTGGTGACCATCGTCTGGGTGCGGTGGTGCAGGTGCGCGACGTCCTGGAAGTAGCTCGACAGCCGCGCCCGGAGGTTCTTCGCCTTGCCGACGTAGATGACGCGGCCGTGCGGGTCGCGGAACCGGTAGACGCCGGGCGACGTGGGGATCTCCCCCGGCTTCGGGCGGTAGGTCGCAGGGTCGGCCATGCGGTCAGCCTAGGTCAGGCCACCGACGCTTCCTCCTGCCGACCGACCGCCCGAGGCCGGGGCGCTCCCTACTTGTTGGTGCCGGCCGTGACCGACCCCTGGAGCTGGCGCTGGAAGATCACGTAGGCGATCAGCACGGGCACGATCGTCACGACCACGGCCGCGAACATCGCGCCGAAGTCGACCGCGTACCCCGCGGACGACACGAACGCGGCGAGCCGCTGGGACAGCACGTAATTGCTCTGCTCGGGGTTCAGGGCGATCGGCAGGATGAACTGGTTCCACAGGCCCAGGAAGTTGAAGATCGCGACCGACGCCATGCCCGGGGTCGCCATCGGGAGCATCACCTGGAAGAAGGTGCGCCAGTTGCCGGCGCCGTCGATCGCGGCGGCCTCCGCGATCTCGTCCGGGAGCCCGCGGAAGAACGAGTACAGGAAGAACACCGTGAACGGCAGCGCGAACGCCACGTACACCACGATCAGCCCCGGGAGCGTCCCTAGCAGCCCGGCGTTCTGCATGACGAAGAACAGCGGCACGATCGCGAGGAACACCGGGAACGTGAGCCCCACGAGCATCAGGTAGTAGATCGCGCGCCGGAACGGGAACTCGAACCGCGCGAGCACGTAGGCGCACATCGCGCCGAGGAGCATCACGAGGATCAGCGCCGACCCGACCACGATGATCGTGTTGACGAACGCCCGGCCGATCTCGGCGTCCACCCACGCGTGCTCGTAGTTGATGAACGACCAGTTCGACGGCAGCGAGAACGGCGACGCGAAGATCTCCGAGCTCGTCTTGAACGACCCGATGAACACCCAGATCATCGGCGCGATCACGAGGACGCACCAGATCACCAGGACGGTGTGCGACACCCCCGCGGCGACCCTGTCTCCCCCCTTGCCTCCCGTGGGCTTCACCCGCGGCGCGGGCGCTGCCGCGTCGTGCGCCACCTGCGTGTCGGCGCTCATCGGCGGCCTCCTTCGTCCCGGCCCCCGGTGAGGCGGTTCACGGTGAACACCAGCGCGGCGAACACCAGGGTGACGATGGCCATCGCCACGCCCATGGCGCTGGCGTAGCCGAACTTCCCCTCCGTGAACGCCGTGCGGAACAACTGCTGGGACATCACGAGCGTCGAGTTGTCCGGGCCGCCCGTCGGGTTGAGCGCCTGCACGTACACGAACAGGTCGAGGGCGATGATCCCCAGGTAGATGTAGGCGGTCTGCACGTTGTCCCGGATGAGGGGGACCGTGATGGACCACGACGTGCGCCACCGTCCCGCGCCGTCGATCCGCGCCGCCTCGTAGATCTCCGAGGGGACGCTCTTGATGGCCGCGATGAACAGCAGCATGTAGAACCCGACGAAGCCCCACACGACCACGAACATCGTCACCGGCATCGCCGTGCCGACGTTGCCGAGCCAGGCGAAGGACTCGAACTTGTCGAGCCCGAGGCCGGTGAGGACCCCGTTCACGAGGCCGTTGCTCGGGTCGAGGATCAGGCGCCACATGATGCCGACCGCGATGCCCGGGATGACGTACGGGAAGAGCGACACCACGCGGTAGAAGCCCGACCCGCGGACGCCGCGGACCTGCCCCTTGCCCGAGCCGCCCACCGTGATGAGGATCGCGAAGGCCAGCGAGATCGCGATCGTGATCAGGGGGATGAAGATCCCGAACATGACGCTGTTGCCGACGGCGTTGACGAACCGCGGGTCCTGCACGAGCGTCGTGAAGTTCGAGAGCCCGATGATGTCGAAGTCGGCGGTGAAGCCCGACCAGTTGGTGAGCGCGTAGAACACGGCCTGGATGAACGGCCAGATCACGAAGACGAGGAAGAGCGCGAGCGGGATGCCGAGGCAGACGACGAAGAAGCTGACGCTGTCGAACGACACCCCACCGGCCCGCCCCTTGCGGGGCCCGTTGCCGGGCCCCGCAAGAGATCCCTCGTCGGTGGGCAGAACCTGCCCGGCGCCAGGGATGGCGCTCATGACACCTCGATCTTGTCGATGGTGTCGTCGTTGGCGATGCGGTCGGTGATCGCCTGCAGCTCCTTCGTCAGGTCGGCCACCGACTTCTTCCCGTCGAGGAAGGAGTTCCAGATCGGCAGCTGCTCCTGGTTCATGCCGTAGGTGTTGACGAAGTTGAACGTGAAGATGTCCGTCCCGGCCGCGCTGAGCATGTCGGTCTGGGACACCAGCGCCGTCGACCCGAACCCGTCGGCGGGGACGATGTCCTTGACGATGGTCGGCGCGAGCTTCGTCTTCGAGAAGTTCGTCGCCGACTCCTTCGAGAGCATGACGCGCAGCAGCTCCTTGCCGCCCGCCACGCTCTTGGCCTGCGACGGCACGATGAACGGCTCGCCGGCGGTCGAGTGGAGCGCCGTGGCCGGCATCGCCGGGCTGGAGGTCACCGAGAAGCTCGGCACGCCCTTCATCTGGAAGTCGGGCGCCGTCTGGTCCTTCATCTCGTTCTCGATCCAGGACCCGGACGGGTAGAGCAGCGCGTCCTGCTTGTTGCTCCACTGCGCCTGGGCGGCCGTGAACTGGGTGCCCGAACCACCCGGCTTGAAGTACCCGGCGTCGATGATCTCCTTCATGATCGTGAAGGTGGCCTGGAGCGCGTCCTGCGACCAGCAGTCGGGCTTGAGGTTCTCCAGAGACAGCCGGACCTCGTCGCCGCCCTCCTTGATCGCCGACTCGATCGCCAGCGTCTGGTAGTAGGTCGCGGCCTCGGTGCCCCACAGGAAGAGGTACTTGCCGGCCTTCTTCGCCTCCGCGCCGAGGGCCTTGGCCTCCTCCCACGTGGCGGGGGGCGTCCAGCCGTTCTTCTCGAAGAGGCTGCCGGAGTACCAGACGCCGTACACCGTGAGCACGTAGTTGAGCGCGGCGAACTTGTCCCCGTACGTGCCCGGGGCGAGCACGCCTTCGTAGAGGGTGTCGCGGATGGTGGTGCCCTCGACGTTCGGGGCGTCGATGACGTCGGTCAGGTCCTCGAGCTGGTCGAGGATCGTGTTGAAGCCGATCGACTGGGCGCCGGAGTTGTCGATGAGGTCCGGCGGGTTGCCGCCGACGAAGCGCGGCTGGAGCTCGGTGGCGATCTGCGTGGAGGGCGAGACCTTCACGGTCGAGCCCGCGTGCAGGCCGGCGAGGACCTTCCCGGCGAACTCGACGTAGTCGACGCCGTACCCGCCGTCGAAGATCACGGCGTCCACGGTCGTGTTCTCCGCCATGCCGAACGGGTTCTTCGGGTCCGCGTTGCCGGTGGGCGACGCGGACTTCTCGCCCTCGTTGCTCCCGCCACCGGTGGCGCAGGCTGCCAGGGGCAGGCCGAACGGCACCGCGGCGGCCGTGAACATGACGGCCCGCAGAACGGACCGGCGGCTGGGCTCAGGGGTGGTGTTGGTGCTGGTGGTGAAGTTGCTGGTCATCCTCGTAGATGCCCTTCGTGTCAGGGTGCGCCTCGCGGCGCCCCGTCAACCGGTGCCTGCACTGCCCCGCACGGGGCGCTTGCGCCGACCTCCTCGTCTCGCGCGCTGTGAGCGGGTGCGGAGGCCGCAACGCTCACGGAAATATCTCTCCTCCATTGGAGCGATGGAGTGGAAAATATTCACGCCAGAGCGCCACGTCAACAGGCAACACGGACCTGTGACCGTACTGGTATAGATCACCCGCGCCGAGGTGCCGACGCGGTCAGCCGGCGGTCGTCGACAGACGCACCGGCGCGGGCTCGATCAGCACCGAGAAGTTCACCGACCGGGCGATGAAGCACAGGGCGTGGGCGCCGTGGTGCAGCGCGCCCACCGCCTCGTCCGTGGCCTGCGGCCCGGCGTCGACGGTGACGCGCGGGCGCAGCGTGACGTCGGTGAACTGGCCCTCGCCGCGGGACTCGACGCGCATCGTGCCCGTCGTGTCGTCCACGTAGTCGCGCACCACGAGGCCCGACTCCGCGGCGAGGTGCAGGAACCACAGCATGTGGCACTGCGCCAGGCTCGCGACGAAGAGCTCCTCCGGGTTGTAACGGGCCGGGTCGCCGCGGAAAGCGGGGTCGGCGCTACCGGCCAGCGCGGGCTTGCCGGTCAGCACGACCTGGTGGTCGCGCGAGTAGGCGGTGTACGACGTCGTCCCCGCCCCGTCACCCCCGCTCGGGTCGGGCCAGGCCACGGTCACGGCGTAGTTGTGGTGCGCACCCATGGCCCACACGCTAGGGCGTCACGCCGCGCTGCGCCCTCCGGACCGCTTGGTCGTCCCCTTGCCCTTCGTCGTCTCCTTCGCCTTGGCCGACGTCTTGCCCTTGGCAGCGCCCGTACCCTTCGCCGAACTGCGGGTCCGGGTCGCCGACGACGTCGAGGTGGCCGCGGCGCTGCGTGCCGACGGGCGGGCAGCCGTGGGCACGGCCGGGTGCTCGTCGAGGATCGTCGCCAGGAACGTGCCGGTGTGGCTCGCCTCGACCCGGGCGACCTCCTCCGGCGTGCCCTCCGCGACGACCGTGCCGCCCCCGGAGCCGCCCTCGGGGCCCATGTCGACGATCCAGTCGGCGCTCTTGATGACGTCGAGGTTGTGCTCGATCACCAGGACGGTGTTGCCCTTCTCGACCAGCGACTGCAGCACGCCCAGGAGCTTGCGGATGTCCTCGAAGTGCAGGCCCGTCGTCGGCTCGTCCAGCACGTAGATGGTGCGGCCCGTGGACCGCTTCTGCAGCTCGCTCGCGAGCTTCACGCGCTGCGCCTCGCCGCCGGACAGGGTCGGGGCGGGCTGCCCGAGCCGCACGTAGCCGAGGCCGACCTCCACCAGGGTGG
This sequence comes from Isoptericola sp. NPDC055063, assembly GCF_053608125.1. NCBI lineage: Bacteria > Bacillati > Actinomycetota > Actinomycetes > Micrococcales > Promicromonosporaceae > Isoptericola > Isoptericola sp. NPDC055063. The sequence continues at coordinate 97,076 of NZ_JBSGUW010000005.1, forward strand.
TGAGGTAGCGCGAGATCGCCGGGAACGCGGCGAAGAACTCCGCGGCCTCCTCGATCGGCATGTCCAGGACGTCCGCCACCGTCTTGCCCTTGAAGTGCACCTCGAGCGTCTCGCGGTTGTACCGCGCGCCGTGGCAGACCTCGCACGGCACGTAGACGTCCGGCAGGAAGTTCATCTCGATCTTGAGCGTCCCGTCGCCGGCGCAGGCCTCGCAGCGGCCGCCCTTGACGTTGAACGAGAAGCGGCCCGGCCCGTAGCCGCGGACCTTCGCCTCCTCGGTCTCCGCGAAGATCTTGCGGATCCGGTCCCAGACCCCGGTGTAGGTGGCCGGGTTCGACCGCGGCGTGCGCCCGATCGGCCCCTGGTCGACGTGCACCACCTTGTCGAGCTGGTCCATGCCGGTGACCCGGGTGTGCCGGCCCGCCACCTGGCGTGCCCCGTTGAGCTCGTTCGCGAGCACGGTGTGCAGGATCGAGTTCACGAGGGTGGACTTCCCGGAACCGGACACTCCCGTCACCGCGGTCAGCACGCCCAGCGGGAACGACACGTCGATGCCGCGCAGGTTGTTCTCGCGCGCCCCGACCACCGTCACCTTGCGCTTCGGGTCCACCGCACGACGCTCCGCCGGCAGCGCGATCGAGCGCCGTCCGGACAGGTAGGCGCCCGTCATCGAGCCCTCGGCCTCGAGCAGGCCCGCATAGTCCCCGGAGTGCACGACGCGGCCGCCGTGCTCCCCCGCGCCGGGCCCCACGTCGACGATCCAGTCCGCGGCCCGGATCGTGTCCTCGTCGTGCTCGACGACGATCAGCGTGTTGCCGAGGTCGCGCAGCCGCGTGAGGGTCTCGATCAGCCGGCGGTTGTCCCGCTGGTGCAGGCCGATGGAGGGCTCGTCGAGCACGTAGAGCACGCCGACGAGGCCGGAGCCGATCTGGGTGGCCAGGCGGATCCGCTGGGCCTCGCCGCCCGACAGCGTCCCCGCCGGGCGCTCGAGCGACAGGTAGTGCAGGCCGACGTCGACCAGGAAGCCGAGCCGGGCGTGGATCTCCTTGAGGACCTCGGTGGCGATCGCGCGCTCGCGCTGCCCCAGCTCCAGACCGTCGAGGAACCGCTTGGCCTCGTCGATCGGGAGCCGGCAGACGTCCCAGATCGACTTGCCGCCGACGGTGACGGCGAGGACCTCGGGCTTGAGCCGCGCACCCGAGCACACCGGGCACGGGACCTCGCGCATGTAGGCCTCGTACTTCTCCTTCGACCAGTCGGACTCGGTTTCCCGGTGCCGCCGCTCCAGGAAGGTCACCGCGCCCTCGAACCCCGTGGAGTACTGCCGCTCGCGGCCCCAGCGGTTCTTGTAGCGCACGTGCACCTGGTGGTTGCGCCCGAAGAGGATCGCGTCGCGGGCGCGCTGCGGCAGCGCGCGCCACGGCACGTCCATGGAGAAGCTCATCTCCTCCGCCAGCGCGGTGAGCACCCGCTCGAAGTACTCCGACGACGTCAGCGCCCAGGGCACGACGGCACCCTCGCGCAGCGTCTTCTCCTCGTCCGGCACGACGAGGTCGGGGTCGACCTCGAGCCGGAAGCCGATGCCCGTGCACTCCGGGCACGCGCCGTACGGCGCGTTGAAGGAGAAGGTGCGGGGCTCGATCTCGTCCAGAGCCAGCGGGTGGTCGTTGGGGCACGCGCGCTTCTCGGAGAACTTGCGGACGCGCTCGAGGTCGTCGATGTCGGCGTCGACGAGCTCCACCATCACGAGCCCGCCGGCGAGGCGCAGGGCCGTCTCCACGGAGTCCGTCAGGCGTCGCTGCACCCCGTCGCGGGAGACGAGGCGGTCGACGACGACCTCGATGTCGTGCTTGAGCTTCTTCTCCAGCGTGGGCGGGCTCGTCAGCTGCACCACCTCGCCGTCGACCCGCGCGCGGGCGAAGCCCTGCGTCTGCAGCTCGGCGAACAGGTCGGCGTACTCGCCCTTACGCCCCCGCACCACCGGCGCGAGGACCTGGTACCGGGTGCCCTCGGGCAGCTCCAGCAGCTTGTCGACGATCTGCTGCGGCGTCTGCGAGCGCACGGGCTCGCCGCACACGGGGCAGTGCTGCGTGCCGGCGCGCGCGAACAGCAGGCGGAGGTAGTCGTAGACCTCCGTGATGGTGCCCACCGTGGACCGCGGGTTGCGGTTCGTGGACTTCTGGTCGATCGACACCGCGGGCGACAGGCCCTCGATGAAGTCGACGTCGGGCTTGTCCATCTGCCCGAGGAACTGGCGCGCGTACGCGGACAGGGACTCCACGTAGCGGCGCTGGCCCTCGGCGAAGATCGTGTCGAACGCGAGGGACGACTTCCCGGAGCCCGACAGACCGGTGAAGACGATGAGCTCGTCGCGCGGGAGATCGAGCTCGACGTTGCGGAGGTTGTGCTCGCGGGCGCCGGAGATGACGAGGCGGTTGCTCACCCGGGCATCCTACGTCGCCGCGCCGACATTCGTACAGGCGTTCGACGTGATCCTCGCCTCGTCCCGCGAGGTTTACACTGTAAACATGAGCCGTCTCCCGCTGACCCGACGCCGGATCGCCGAGGCCGCCGTGGCGGTCGCGGACGCCGACGGCCTGGCGGCCGTCACGACCCGCCGGATCGGCGCCGAGCTCGACGTCTCGGCGATGGCGCTCTACCGGCACGTCGCCGGCCGGCAGGGGCTCCTCCAGGCCGCCGCAGCGCTCGCCGCAGAGGGCACCCGCGTGGTCCCCGCGCCCGACGGCGACTGGCGCGACGGCCTGACCGCGCTCGCCGAGTCCGGCCGGAATGCGTTCGCGGCGCACCCGTGGCTGCTCGCCCTCGCCGTCGGCCCCGAGGGCGCGCTGGACCCCACCCCGCCGGAGACCACCGAGCGGCTCCTCGCCCTGCTGTGCGGCGCCGGGCTCGACGCGGACGAGGCCGCCGACGCCCTGCTCGGGGCCGCGGCCATCCCGGTCGGCGTGGCCTCCCTCACCGGGACGCGCCCGCCCGCCGCCGCGGCGTCGCTCGAGCCCGACGGCGACGCGGCCCCCACCCCCGCCCACGCGGCCCTGCACGCACGCGGCCTGACGCCCGACGTCGGGCTCCGCGTCTTCCACCTCACCCTCGCCGCCTACCTCGACGGCATCGACCGGCGCCTCCGCCACGAGCGACGGCCGGACGCCACCCCCAAGGAGAACCCATGAGCAGCACGCACCCCACCGACCCGCTGACCGGCCCGCTGGCGCACAAGGTCGCGATCGTCACCGGCGGCGCCGGCGGCATCGGACGCGGCATCGTCCGCAGGTTCCTGGCCGACGGCGCGTCGGTGCTCGTCGTCGACCTGCTGCCGCCCGAGGACGGCGAGCGCCTCGTCGCGGACCTCGTGACCGAGCGCGCCGGCGGGCGCGACGGCGCCGCGCACTACCTGCGCGCCGACATCGCCGACCCCGACGCCGCGCCCGCGATCGTCGCCGCCGCCGTCGAGGCGTTCGGGCGGCTCGACGTCCTGGTCAACAACGCCCACGCGTCCCGGCAGGCACCGCTGCTGGAGACCACCCAGGAGATGTGGGACCTGTCGTTCGGCACCGGCGCCCTCGCCACCCTGCGCCTCATGCAGGCCGCGCACCCCGAGCTGGCGCGGGCGCACGGCTCGATCGTGAACTTCGGCTCGGGCGCGGGCATCAAGGGGCTGCCGACGCAGGGCGCGTACGCCGCGGCGAAGGAGGCGATCCGGGCCCTGAGCCGGGTCGCGGCCAACGAGTGGGCCGCCGACGGCATCCGGGTCAACGTGGTGTCCCCCGTCGGCCTCACCCCGGGCATCGAGCAGTGGTCGCAGGCCTACCCCGACGCCTACCAGGAGGTGCTCGACGGGATCCCGCTGCGCCGTCTGGGCGACCCGGAGCAGGACGTCGCGCCGGTGGTCGCGTTCCTCGCCGGCGACGACTCGCGGTACCTGACGGGACAGACCCTCATGGCCGACGGCGGCTCCATCAAGCTCTACTGACACGACGGCGGGCGACGGCGGACGCCCGGGCCGCGCGCCCACCGCGCGGTGGTTGGATGCAGCCATGTCCGTCTACGCCGTCACGTACGTCTACGTCACCGACCCCGACCGCCTCGCCGCGGTACGGCCCGAGCACCGGGAGTTCCTGCGCGGCCTGCACGACACCGGCACGCTCCACGTGTCCGGCCCGCTGCCGGCCACCCCCGACGGCGAGCCCGGCGGCGCCCTCCTCGTCGTCGAGGCGGACGACGCCACCGCGGCCCTCGAGCTGCTGGCCGCCGACCCCATGCGCCGTGAGGGCCTGGTCGCCCACCGTGCTGCGCGCGAGTTCGTGCCGGTGATCGGCGGTTTCGCGGCCTGACCCGGCGCCCGCACGCCACGGGTCCCCCGGACGCGGAGGGGGGGGAGGGGGAAGAGGGGGCACTTGGGGGAGTTCGCCCCCCCCCTCCACCGCCGCCTCGGCGCGCCTCGTGCTCACCGGCCGGGAGGCACCGACGGCGCGGGTGACCCAGCGCAGCAC